>JADGHA010000221.1 GCA_019689695.1 Micromonosporaceae bacterium
GGCCGGCGGCGGCGAGGGCGCGGGCACGCTGGCGCTGCAGCCAGCGGTAGGCCGCGAGCAGCGCCAGCCCGGCCGCCGCGGCGACCACCACCATGACCGGATGCTGGAAGCTCATCCCCGCTTCTCCGGCGCTCCTGGCGGCGCGACAGGTACCGATCCTGGCGGCGCGGCAGGTCCCCCGGGGCGCCGGCGTCCCGAGCGGCGCACCATCTCGACCAGCGCCTCGACCAGGTCCTGGTCGGTGCCGATCCGGTGTGAGGTCACCCCCGCCCGGCGCATCGACGCGGCAACGGCCCGCTCCCGGGCGTCCACCTCCGCCCGCAGCCGGCGCCGGAACAGTGGGTCGCTGGTGTCGGCGAGCAGCTGCTCGCCGGTCTCGGCATCCTCCACCAGGACCAGGCCGAGGTCGGGCAGGTCCAGCTCCACGGGATCCACGATGCGCAGCGCGACCACCTCGTGCCGGTGGCTCAGCCGGGTCAACGCCGGCTCCCAGTCGACCTCACCGATGAAGTCGGAGATGACGAATATCAGGCTACGCCGCCGGACGGTTGATGCGGCAAGTCGAAGCATGGCGGCCAGGTCCGTGGTGGCGCCGTCGGGAGGGGTGGGCACTGGCCGGGTGAGCTCGTGGGTCAGGCGCAGCACGTGGGTGCGCCCGGTGCGGGCCGGGACCACCAGCTGGAAATGGTTGTCGTAGAGGATCGCGCCGACCCGGTTGCCGCCGTGCACGAACAACCGGGCCAGACTGACCGCGAGCTCGACGAGGACCGAGTCCTTGCCGTGCCCGCCGCGCCCGAATCGCATGGACGCCGACCGGTCGAGGACCAGCCAGGCGGTCAGCTCGCGGTCCTCGGTGTACTGGCGGACGTACGGCTCGTCCAGCCGCGCGGTGACGTTCCAGTCGATGTGCCGGACGTCGTCCTCCGGCGTGTACTCGCGCAGGCTGTCGAAGTCGATCCCGGTGCCCCGGAAGGCGGTGCGGTAGGCGCCCTGCAGCCGCCCGTCGAGCCGCCGGACGACCTGCCATTCCAGGCGTCGCAGCAGCCGGTCGGGTGCGCTGGTCATGCCGCGTTCCGGCGCATCGGCGCCTCCGGCACGGGCAGCGCCGCCAGCACCTGGGTCAGCACGGTGTCGGCGGTGACGTCGTCGGAGAGCGCCTCGTAGGACAGCACCAGCCGGTGCCGCAGCACGTCGGGTGCGAGCTCGGTGAGGTCCTGCGGAACCACGTAGTCGCGGCCGCGGACGAAGGCGAGGGCGCGCGCGGCGAGGACGAGGTTGATGGACGCCCGAGGGCTGGCGCCGAAGCTGACGTAGCGCGCCAGCTCGCCCAGGCCCACCTCGTCCGGCCGTCGCGTCGCGTTGGCCAGCCGCACGGAGTACTCGATCAGCGCCGGGTCGACGTACACCTGCTCGACCTGCGCCTGCATCTGGATCAGCCGCGCGGGGTCGACGATGGCCTGGCCGGCCGGCGCCGCGGTGATGGCCCGCTCCACGATGACGAACTCTTCGGTCGGGCTGGGGTAGTCCACCAGCACCTTCATCATGAAGCGGTCGACCTGCGCCTCCGGCAGCGGGTATGTCCCCTCCGACTCGATCGGGTTCTGGGTGGCCATCACCAGGAACGGCTGGGGCACCCGGTGCGTCTCCCGGCCGATGGTGACCTGCTGCTCCTGCATCACCTCCAGCAGCGCGCTCTGCACCTTGGCCGGGGCCCGGTTGATCTCATCGGCCAGCAGCAGGTTGGTGAACACCGGCCCGAGCGAGACCTGGAACTCGCCGCTGGCCTGGTGGTAGACGCGGGTGCCGACGATGTCGGCCGGGACCAGGTCCGGCGTGAACTGGACCCGGTGGAACTGCCCGCCGATGGCGCTGGCGAGCGCCTTGACGGCGAGCGTCTTGGCCAGGCCCGGCACCCCCTCGACGAGGATGTGCCCGCGGGACAGCAGCGCCACCAGCAGCCGTTCCAGCAGCGCATCCTGCCCCACGATGGTCTTCTTGACCTCGTACAGGATCTGCTCCATCGGGGTGCCGGCGGGCGGTCGGGTGTGCGGGTCGGGGGCAGACGCGGAGCCGCCGTAGCGCGCCCGCGCGCTGGCCAGCCGGCCTGCGGTGTCGCGGTCCTGACCGTGCTCCGGCGGTGTCTGCATAGGTCC
Source organism: Micromonosporaceae bacterium (assembly GCA_019689695.1). Taxonomy (GTDB): domain Bacteria; phylum Actinomycetota; class Actinomycetes; order Mycobacteriales; family Micromonosporaceae; genus JADGHA01. The sequence continues at coordinate 2,154 of JADGHA010000221.1, forward strand.
GTCCTCACGAGTCGTCCGTCACTGCTGCGGCCCGCCACCATCGCCGCCCGCGGCGACGGCCGCGCCGATCGGCACGGCGAAGCCGATGCCGATGAAGGTGCCCGCGTCCGTCGGGTTGGCCAGGGCCACCACGATGCCGACCGTCTCACCCCTGGCGTTGACCAGCGGGCCGCCCGAGCTGCCCGGGTTGACCGCCGCGTCGAACTGGATCAGTCCGGCCAGTCGCGTGCCGTCGGCGCTCCTCGTCGTCCGGTCGAGGCCGGAGACCACACCCGCGGTCGCGCTGCTGGTCAGGCCCAGCTGGTTGCCGATGGCGAGCACGGCGTCGCCGACCGCGAGCCGGACGGAGCTGCCGAGCACGGCCGGCACGACGACGGCCGGCAGGGCGGCGGCGGCGAGGGCGGCGATGTCGATGGCCGGGTCGGCGGAGTGGATCCGCGCCGCGGTGGCGGTGCCATCGGCGAAGGTCACTCGGATCGCACCGGCGCCCGCCACGACGTGGAACGCGGTCAGGATGATGCCCTCCGCGTTGGCGATCACCCCGGTGCCGATGTCGCGTACCTTGTTCGTACCCCCGGCCAGAGCCTCCACAGTGACCACAGACGGCGCCAGGGCCGCGTAGATCTCGGCGGTGCTCGGCGGCCCGGACGCGCTCGGCGACGGGCTGGCGGCGGGTGCGGACCGTGGGGAGCCGCCGGACCCCAGGCGGAGCCAGACGGCCGCGGTGACCACCAGCGCCACCACGACAGCCGCGGCGACCAGCAGCGCACGGCGTCGTCCCGGTGATGCCGGCGCATCCGGCTCAACCGCGGGCGGACCGAGCCTCCCGGTCGGTGGCATGCGCCCAAGATATCCGGGCCGTGTGCCGAGGCGGTATCGCCAAGACCGGCATCAACTCGATTCAGCTGTCGATCCAGGCGGCGTGCCATCAGCGGCGTTCGCGGATGCCCGGACCGGGTGGTGGGCGGCAAATCGGTGATCTGCGCCGGGAAGCCACCCTGGCCCAGTACGGTGAAGGGGTGGCAGCCAGGTACACCGCGGAGATCGTCGAGGAGGCCGGCAGCGGCACGCGGCTGCGGCCGACGGACGGCACCGCCGCGCCGACCGAGCTGAACGAGATCCATCTGCTCGGCCTGGCGGTCGCCCTGGCCATGGGCGCGGCCGGGTACGTGCATCATCCGCAGCCGCGGGACCGGGACATCACCATCGACGCGCTGCTCGCCGGCGAGGTCGCCATGCCGTGGCATCGGCCGGCCGGTCGCGGTGGCAGCCGCATCGTGTGCGAGCGGTCCGATTCCGCCTGGCAGTGCCGGATCGAGCCGGCCGCCGGTCACTGAGCCGCGGTCCCGCCGACGAACCAGGCAGCCGTGTCCGGCGGCAGCACGCCCTCCTGCTCCACCGGCGAGCTGGCCAGGGTGAGCGGGCCGGGCAGGTCGAGCTGCTCCAGGCGGACCGCCGTGGAGCCGGTGTTGAGCACGCACGCGAACCCGGCCTCCCGGGTGAAGGCCAACACCTGCTCCGGGGCGTTCAGCCAGGTCAGCTGCGGACCGTGCAGCGCCTTGGTCTCGCGGCGCAGGCGTAGCGCGGCCCGGTACAGGGAAAGCACCGATCCGGGGTCGCCGTGCTGCGCGGCCACCGAGAGGTGGCCCCACAGCGGCGGCTGCGGCAGCCAGGGCGGTGCCGAGCCGGGTGGCCCGAACCCGTACGGCGGTTCCTGACCGGCCCACGGCATCGGCACCCGGCAACCGTCCCGGCCCGGCGCGCGGCCGCCGGAGCGGCGCCAGACCGGGTCCTGGCGGGCCGCGTCGGGCAGGTCGGTCACCTGCGGCAGGCCGAGCTCGTCACCCTGGTAAATGTAGGCGGAGCCCGGCAGGGCGAGGCTCAGCAAGGCCATCGCCCGCGCCCGCCGCAGGCCGGTCGCCGCCGCCTTTGCGCCGGCCGCCAGGTCGTCCCCTGTGGACCATTCGGTGGCCATGGCGCAGGCACCGGCGGCGTGCGGCGCACACCCGGCGGCGGTAGGGGCGAGCCCGGCGGCGGTCGCTGCGGGCGCGCCCGCGGCCAGCCGCGAGGCCACCCGGACCTCGTCGTGGTTGCCGATGACCCAGGTAGGCAGCCGTCCGACTGCGGCCATCGCGGCCAGCGACCGCTCCACCACCGCCCGGATCCGGGACGCGGACCACGGCGCCCACAGGAACTCGAAGTTGAACGCCTGATCCAGCTCGCCCGGCCGGACGTACCGGGCGGTGCGCTCGATGTCCCGCAGCCGGGCCTCCGCGACCATGATCCGCGGGGGCTGGTAGGCGTCGAGCACCCTGCGCCATTCCCGGTAGATCGCGTGCACACCCTCCTGATCGAAGTACGGCCGGTTGCCGCGCTCGCCCGGGTACGGCGCGTCGGGCAGGCCGGGCGGCTTGACCAGCCCGTGCGCCACATCCACCCGGATGCCGTCGACGCCGAGGTCGAGCCAGAACCGGAGGATGTCCACGAACTCGGCCCGCACCTCCGGGTTCTCCCAGTTCAGGTCGGGCTGCTCAGGCGCGAACAGGTGCAGGTACCAGTCGCCGTCCGGCAACCGGGTCCAGGCCGGCCCACCGAACACCGACAGCCAGTTGTTCGGCGGCTCGGTGCCGCCCGCCCGGAACACGTAGCGGTCCCGCGCGGCCGATCCGGGCGGAGCCGACAGCGCCTGACGGAACCACGGATGCTGGTCGGAGGTGTGGTTGGGCACCACGTCGACGATGACCCGCAGGCCCCTTGCGTGCGCGTCGCGCAGCAGCGCGCCCACGCCGGCCAGCGTGCCCAGCTGTGGGTCGACATCGCGGTAGTCGGTCACGTCGTACCCGCCGTCGACCATTGGAGACGGAAAGAACGGGGTCACCCAGATGGCGTCGACCCCCAGGTCCACCAGGTAGTCCAGGCGCGACCGGACACCCTCCAGGTCACCGGTGCCGTCCCCGTCCGAGTCGGCGAAGCTGCGCACGTAGACCTGGTAGATGACGGCGTCATCGGCCCAGCTGGCCACCTCAGGATCCCGCCCTGGGACCGGGCACCGGGGTGGAGCTTTCGCTCACCGCGTCGGGCAGGGCGGCCCTCATCGCCTCGGCGAGCCGCCGGACCGTCGGCGCCGTGGCCGCCCCGTTCACCAGATCCACCTCGGCACGGGCGAGCAGGCGCCAGATCTCGTCCATCCGCGGCACCGACGGCATCAGGTCACCGGCCTGGCATGCCCGGTAGAAGTCGGCCATCACCGGGTCTTGGTCGAGTACCCGGTCCAGTGCCGCCCGCAGCGCGAGCGGGCGCGGCTGCGTCTCGTACAGCGCCAGCGAGACATCGGTACGGGTCAGGTGGTGCATGGTCAGGTCCCGCGCGATGGTCTTGTTCCGGCCGCGCCGGATCAGGAAGAAGCCGTGCACCGACACCAACGGGCGCACCGCCGGAAAGCCGGCGAAGGCCGGCACCGGCCCGACGGCGAAGGGCAGATCGGCCTGGCGCGCGTCGCTGAACACGCGGGAGGCGCAGATCAGGTACGGCGCGCGGCCGGCGCGGAACAGGGCGGTGGCCCGGTCCCGGTCGATCTCGGTGCACAGCACGCCGGCGCCGCGGGCACCCAGGCCCCGGAACCGCTCGAAAGCGGCCAGGGTCTCCGGCGTGCTGATCCCGGTCACGTCAATGTCCAGCTTGCCGTCGCGGCCCCGGCGGAACAGCCAGCCGCCGGCGGCGACCAGGATCGGATACATGTAGTACGGGTCCCCGTCGGGGCCGACCTGCATGACGAGCGCCTGGTCGGCGCGGCCGGCGGCGCACAGCCGCTCTCCGTCGGACAGCATCTGCTCGAACGTGTCGGGCGGCTCGGGGGCGAGCTGTGTGTTGCGGACCAGCACGGCAGTGTCCAGGGCGTACGGAACCCCGTACAGCTCGTCCTGGTAGGTCATGGCCGCGACCGCCTCGGGCAGGAAGTCTTGCTTGCGCCGGGCGGAGAGGGCGAGCGGCTCGATCACCCCGCGGCGGACCAGGTCGGCGATCCAGTCGTGCGGCCCGAGGACGACGTCCGGGGCCTCGTCCGCGTCGGTCGCCGCGATCAGCTCCTGGTACAGCGTCTCGATCCGCCCGGTGCGGAACCGCAGCTTCACGCCGTGGACGGCGAGGAACTCCTCGGCGAACTGGCGCAGCGCGCCGGCTCGCCGCTCGTCCGCCCAGATCAGCACCTCCGGCCGCAGCTCGGACAGCCGGCCCTGCTGGTCGCGGATCCAGCGCACGCCCGCCGAATCGGTGAACGCGATCTCAACGCGGTAGTCGACCGCGTGCTGTCCATCCTGGACCAGCCAACCGCCGGGCGGCTGCCCCGCCCGGTCCCCGCCGCCGGGCGGACCGCTCAGGCCGCTGGGATAGAACACCGGTTCCGCGCCGGGCGGCACGATCGCCAGGTCGAGGCGTTCGCTGACGTCCGGGTCGTGAATGTCCAGCATGGTCAGGCTCGCCTGGTAGACCGGGGTCTCCGAGGCGTTGCGGACGAACGCCCCCCACCGGCCGGCGCGCTCGCCGCCCGCCTCGCCAGGCTGCCAGCCCCACCAGGCGGACACCAGGGCGGCCTGCGTACGGCGCTGGAACGCCTCCTGTTGCCGGCGCGCCTCGGCGGCGATCCGGTCCCGCTCCGACTCGATCTTGTACGCCCGATGGGCGGCCACGGCGGCGATGGCGGCGAACAGCAGGGCCAGTACCGTCGCGATCGAGGACAGCCAGGTGGGGACGTCGCCCCAGTCGGCGGTCGACCCGGCCAGCAGCAGACCCCGGTCCACACCAGGCACGGTACGGACGCGGGTCCACGCCGGACAAGCCACCCGGCGGGTGCGTTACGCCGCGCGCCCGGGCATCCGCCGCGTGACCTGGAGCAGGTACTCCTT
>JADGHA010000222.1 GCA_019689695.1 Micromonosporaceae bacterium
GGGGGCCGGCGGGGGCGGGGCCGCTGGCGCGGGCCGCGCCGCCGGGGCCGGCCGGGCGGCAGGCAGCGGCCGCCTCCGCGGCACCGGTGCCGCCCCCGCGCGGGACGCAGTACGGCGTAGCCCGGGAGGCGCCGAGCCCGAGCCCCTACCCGACCGGCGACCGGGCCCAGGCCACGGCGTACGTCCCAGCGGTGCCCGCGGCTCCGCCAGCGCCACCGGCGCCGCCGACCGCACCACCGCGCCGCCGGTTGCCGGCCCTGCTGGCGGCGGCCATCGGTCTGGTGGTCGTGCTCAGCGGTGGGATCGCCTACGCCCTGACGCGAGGTGACAACCCGGGTGGGAACAGCCCCACGGGGGCTGCTCAAGGCGAACAGAGCCCCACGCCGGCTCAGAACGCGCCGGCTGGACAGCAGGTGCCCGCCGACGAGCAGTGCTCTGCGGAGATCAAGAGCAACCCGCGCTGGGTCTGCCTCACCAAGGCCACGCTCACCAAGAACCGGATAACGATCAACTACGAGGCCGGCAACAATGGCACCCCGTTCGACGTCTCCGGCGGGTTCCACCTGCACATCTACGGCGCGGACGAGACCGGCACCAACCCGCCGGACAGCATCGAGGGAACGCAGGCGGCCAAGCCCGGCCTGTGGTACGTCGAGGACAAGAACCCGTCGGTCCGATCGGTGACCAGCAAGAACTTCAAGGAGGCGATCGGCGAGGACGCGGTGAAGGTGTGCGCCCGCATCGCCGACTCACACCACCGCCTGGTCCCGGACACCAGCGGCAACGGCACCTTCAAGACCGGCAACTGCGTACCGATCACACGGGAGTGAGCGCGTCACCGGCCGCACTGGCTCCGGCCCACACCCAGGTCCATAACCCCGGCAGACCTCGGCGCTGGCGCGGGAAACCGTGGCCGGTGCCGACCGAATGCCCCTTGCCTTAGGGTAGGGATGCCTAACTGAGGATAGCCTAAGATATCTCGCGTGTCGGTTGAGGCAGCGCCAGATATCCTCGCCGTGCCGTTCGCGGTCGCCCTGGAGGACTTCGGTGACCGCACGGCGCTCATCACGGCCGAAGGCAGTGTTTCCTATCGCGAGCTTGCCCGGCGGGCCGACGAGATCGGTGAGCTTCTCGGACCAGCGCGACGGCTCGTCCTGGTCGCCGCCGCCAACGATGTGGAGTCCGTCACCGCCTACCTGGCGGCCTTGCGGTGCGGGCACCCGGTGCTGCTGGTCCCGCCGGAGCGCGGCGCGATCGAGGCGATGACGCGGGCCTACGCACCCGACGTGGTCGTGGCTGGGGGCAGGCTCGTCGAGCACCACGCGACCAGCGCGCACGCCCTGCACCCGGATCTCGCGCTGCTGCTGAGCACGTCCGGCTCGACCGGCTCCCCGAAGCTGGTCCGGCTCTCCCGCGACAACGTGCAGTCCAACGCCGAGGCCATCGCGGCATCCCTGAACATCGACCCGGACGACCGCGCGGCGAGCACCCTACCGCTGCACTACTGCTACGGCCTGTCGGTCCTGCACAGCCACCTGCTTCGCGGTGCCGCCGTGATCCTGACCCGCCTCTCCGTGGCCGACCCCGGTTTCTGGGACCTGTTCCGGCGCGAGCGCGGCACCACCTTCGCCGCGGTGCCCTACACGTTCGACCTGCTCGACCGCATCGGCTTCGCCGACCTGGACCTGCCTGACCTGCGCTACGTCACCCAGGCCGGGGGCCGGCTCGACCCCGACCGGGTCCGCCGGTACGCCAGGCTCGGCCGCTCCCGCGGGTGGGACCTGGTCGTCATGTACGGGCAGACCGAGGCGACCGCCCGGATGGCGTACCTGCCCCCACACCTCGCGGAGTCCGCGCCGGATGCGGTCGGCGTCCCCATACCGGGCGGTTCGTTCCGCATCACTGCCGAGGGTGAGCTGGCCTACTCCGGACCGAACGTGATGCTCGGCTACGCCGAGACACCCGCCGACCTCAGCCGCGGCCGGGACATCCACGAGCTGCTCACCGGCGACTTCGCCCGCCTTGGCGCGGACGGGCTCTACCGGATCGTCGGGCGCCGCAACCGGTTCCTCAAGCTGTTCGGGCTCCGGGTGGACCTGCAACGGGTGGAGTCGGTGCTGGCGGCACAGGGAGTGACCGCCTGCTGCGCCGGCGACGACCGCACCTTGGTGGTCGCCGTCGAACAGCCGGGCGGGACCGGGGCGGATGCGATGATGACCGTCCGGCGCCGGGTGGCCGATTTCACCGGGCTGCCGCCCTCGGCCATCTCCGTCCAGCCATGCGAACAGATCCCGCGCCTCGCCTCCGGAAAACCCGACTACCCGGCGATCGCCGCGCTGGCCGGCACCGACCAGGTCCGGCCTCAGCCAGCCAGCGGCGACCGGGCCGCTGAGCTCGTGCGCCGGTACGCCATGGTGCTCGACCGCGACGATGTCACCGCCGCAGACACCTTTGTGGACCTGGGCGGCGACTCCCTGTCGTACGTCGAGGTATCGATCCACGTCGAGCAGGTCCTCGGTACGCTGCCACCGGACTGGCATGTCACGCCGATCGCGGAGCTCGCGGCCGCCACCGCTGAGGCCCCGCCGCGCCGGCGTCGCCTGCGCGAGCTCGACACAAGCGTGCTGTTGCGGGCCGGCGCGATCGTGCTCGTGGTCGGCACGCATGTCCACCTCTTCACCCTCCCGGGCGGCGCCCACACGCTGCTCGGCGTCGCGGGCTTCAACTTCGCCCGGTTCCGGCTGACCACGGCCGGGCGGGCCGAGCGGGTGCGGGGCATCGCCCGCAGCCTCGGCCGCATCGTCGCGGCCACCGCTTCCTGGGCGGCACTGGTGATGCTGGTCACCGATCAGTACACGCTCGCCAACGTCCTGCTACTGAACAACGTGGTCGGCACGGTTCACGAGCGCGACACGTGGCACTTCTGGTTCATCGAGGACCTGGTCTACATCACGGCGGCCGCGACCCTTCTGTTGAGCCTGCGCCGCGTCGACCGATGGGAACGCCGCTGGCCGATGGCGCTGCCTGTGGCCGTGATGGCGGTGGGGCTGATCGCGCGCTACCAGCTCGTGCCCGGCGTCGAGCTGCACAAGACAGTCGCCAACGCCTGGCTGTTCGCCATCGGCTGGGGCGCGGCGAAAGCCACCGGTCGCGGCCAGCGGATCGCGTTGACCATCGCGGCCGCGGCGACGATCCCCGGCTTCTTCGGCCAGCCCGGACGCGAGGCGGTGATGATCGCTGGTCTCGCCTTGTTGATCTGGATCCCCACGGTGCCGGCTCCCCGGCTGGTCATCGCCGCGGCGGGCGCGCTGGCCACCGCCTCGCTCTACATCTACCTGGTGCACTGGCAGGTCTTTGTGCACATGTGGAGCCTTCCCCCGCAGCTGGCCCTGGCGGCCTCCCTCGCCGCGGGGCTGGGCTATGCGGCGGTGTTCACGCAGCTGTCCAAGCGCGCCAGCCGCCTGGGCGTGCTGCTGGCGAAGCTGGTGCGGCGCGGCTGGCGAGCCGTCCGTGCCGCGGCCTGAAGGCCCGCATGGTCCGCGCAGCGCCCGTGCACCACCCCGCACGACGCTTGCCCAGAAGTTTAGGCTAACCTAACCTCGATACCGTCAGTCGCCGTACGAAATGGGGACAACTATGGCTCGTCGTCCGTTGGCACTGCTGACCGCGGGGCTCGCCGTGGCCGCGCTCAGCCTGTCCGCTTGCTCGGACTCGGGCGGGGACGTGCCGGACGATGCGCTGGTCGTCTACAACGCACAGCATGAACAGCTGACCAAGGAGTGGGCTGACGCGTTCACCAAGCAGACCGGCATACGCGTCATCCTGCGCAACGGGTCGGACAGCGAGCTGGGCAACCAGCTCGTCGCGGAGGGCAAGGACTCCCGTGCGGACGTCTTCCTCACCGAGAACTCGCCCGCCATGTCGCTGGTGGAGCGGGCGAAGCTGTTCGCCCCGCTCGACAAGGCCACGTTGGCTCAGGTGCCGGAACGGTACCGGCCATCCAGCGGACTGTGGACGGGAATCGCGGCCCGGTCCACAGTGTTCGTCTACAACCCGGACAAGCTGTCCGCGTCCGAGCTGCCGAAGTCCATCATGGACCTGGCCGATCCCGCGTGGAAGGGCCGCTGGGGCGCGGCGCCCGGCGGCGCGGACTTCCAGGCCATCGTCTCGGCGATCCTGAAGCTGAAGGGTCGCGACGCCACGGCGGCGTGGCTTACCGGAATGCGGCAGAACGCAAAGATCTACCGGAACAACATCGCGACCATGCAGGCGGTCAACGCCGGTGAGATCCCCGGCGGGATCATCTACCACTACTACTGGTTCCGGGACCAGGACGGCACGAAGGAGCAGAGCGGCAACACGAAGCTGCACTACTTCAAGCACCAGGACCCGGGCGCCTTCGTCAGCGTCTCCGGCGGCGGCGTGCTGGCGTCCAGCAGGAACAAGGAGAAGGCACAGCAGTTCCTGGCGTTCATCACGGGCCCGACCGGTCAGGAGATCCTCGGTAAGGGGTACAGCTTCGAGTACCCGGTGGCCAACGGCGCGGCCGCCAACCCGGCCCTACCGCCGCTCGACTCCCTCGAGGCACCCGCCATCGATCCGTCCACGCTCAACGGCACTGAGGTCATCGACCTGATGACGGATGCCGGCCTCCTCTAGGAGCCCATGGTGACGGTCGTCAGCGGTTCGCGGCGGGCGGGCCCGGATCCTGGTCCGCCCGCGGCGGATCCACGCTCGCCCGACCGCGCCGTGCCACATCCCGGCGCGGCGGCCCGCGGTGCGTCGCGCCCGTCGGTTGCGCTGGTCGTGCTGGCGTGCGTCCTCGGCGCGTGCATGCTCGTGCCGATCGGCTACATCGTCTCGGTCGTCTTCGATATCGGCTGGCCCACCCTGAGCCGGCTGATCTTCCGGCCCCGCGTCGGTGACCTGCTCCGGAACACGGTCCTGCTGGTCGTGATCGGTGTCCCGGCGACCGTGGTGCTCGGCGTGGGTGGTGCCTGGCTGGTCGAGCGGACCTCGCTGCCGGGCCGGCGCGGGTGGGCCATCGTGCTCGTCGCGCCGTTGGCGATCCCGGCATTCGTCAGCAGCTACGGCTGGGGCAGCACGGTCCCGTCCGTCGAAGGCCTCGGTGGCGCCCTGCTGGTCACCACGCTGGCGTACTACCCGCTGGTGTACCTGCCGGCGATGGCGGCGATCCGCGGGCTCGACCCGGCGCTGGAAGAGTCGGCTCGGTCGCTCGGCCTCGGGTCGTGGGCCGTGTTCGCCCGCGTCGTCCTGCCGCAGCTACGGCTCGCGGTACTCGGCGGCGGCCTGATCGTCGCACTCCACCTGCTCGCCGAGTACGGGGCGTTCGCGTTCATCCGGTTCGACACGTTCACCACGGCGATCGTCGTCCAGTACCAGTCGACGTTCGCCGGGCCCGCCGCCGGAGCTCTCGGCGTCGTCCTGGCCACGCTGTGCCTGACCCTCCTGGTGGCTGAGGCCTCGGCGCGCGGGCGGCTGCGCTACGCACGGATCGGCTCCGGCGCGCCCCGCCCGCCGGTGCCGGTGCGGCTGGGCCGGGCGACCCCGCTGGCCGTCGGCGCCGTCGCCGTGACCGGCGCCGCCGCCGTCGGCGTCCCGCTGACCAGCGTGGTCCGGTGGCTCGCCGCCGGGGCGTCGTGGACCGAGCCGGAGCTGCCGGCCGCCCTCGCGCAGACCGCGGTCCTCGCCGGTGGCGGCGCCATCCTGGCGGTGCTGGTCGCCTTCCCCACCGCGTGGCTGACCGTACGCCATCCGAGCCGGCTCAGCCGGGCGGTGGAGGGAATGTCCTATGTGGCCAGCAGCCTGCCGGCGATCATCATCGCGCTCGCCCTGGTCACGGTGACACTGCGGACCGTTCCGTCGCTGTATCAGACGGCGTTCACGGTGATGCTGGCCTACGTCATCATCTTCCTGCCCCGGGCCCTGGTGTCGCTGCGTTCCGGCATCGCCCAGGCACCGGAGTCGTTGGAGGAGATCGCCCGCTCGCTCGGGCACTCCCCCATGGCCGCCCGAGCGCGGGTCACGCTGCCGCGGCTGGTACCGGCGATGACCGCGGGCGCGGCCCTGGTCGCGCTCGGGGCGGCCAACGAGCTCACCGCCACCCTGCTGCTGGCGCCGAACGGGACGCGCACCCTGGCCACCCAGTTCTGGTCCGCCGCGTCCGCCGTCGACTACCCGGCGGCCGCTCCCTACGCGATGCTGCTGATCCTGCTGTCCGTTCCGGCCGTCGCGCTCATGTTCGTCCACTCGCGAAAGGTGCCGGCACGGTGACCGCGCTCTCCGTCGCCGGGGTGACCAAGGCCTTCGGCCACGTCCCCGTCCTGCGTGAGGTGTCCCTCGTCGTCCCCGCCGGGACCCGGACCGCGATCGTCGGATCCTCCGGCAGCGGTAAGAGCACCCTGCTACGCCTGATCGCCGGCTTCGAACGCGCCGACGCCGGGGAGATCCGGCTGGGCGACTGGGCGCTCACCGCGCCCGGCAGCTTCGTCCCGGCGCACCGCCGCGGCATCGGCTACGTCGCCCAGGACGGCGCCCTCTTCCCGCACCTCACCGTCGAACAGAACATCCGGTTCGGACTCCCCCGCCGTGCCCGGCACACCAGCCGGGTACGCCGGGTCATGGAGCTGGTCTCGCTCGACCCGGAGCTGAGCGGCCGGTACCCGCACCAGCTCTCCGGCGGGCAGCAGCAACGAGTCGCCGTCGCCCGCGCACTCGCACCCGGGCCCCGGGTCATCCTGCTCGACGAGCCGTTCAGCGCGCTCGACACCGGCCTGCGGGAACAGACCCGGCAGGCCGTCGTCGACGCCCTCGAGCAGAGCGCGGTCACCACCGTGCTGGTCACCCACGACCAGGACGAAGCCCTCACCTTCGGGCACCAGATCGGGGTCCTCGACGGCGGCCGCATCGTCCAGTCGGGCCCACCAGCGGCGGTCTTCGACGATCCCGTCACCGTCGACGTCGCCACCTTCCTCGGCGCGGCCGTCCTGCTGCCCGCCGCGCCGGCCGAGGGATACGCGGACTGCGC
>JADGHA010000223.1 GCA_019689695.1 Micromonosporaceae bacterium
CGACGATCTCGCGGACGAGCTCCTGTCCGATCCCGGTCACGGCTCGACCCCCGTCTCGTCGGGTTCGGCGTCGAGGCGGTCGAGCCGCTCGGCGACCGCCGGCGTCAGCCAGTAGCCGCGGCCGCGGCGGGCTGCCCGTCCGGCGGCAACCTCGGCGTCGAGGAGCTCCGCCGCACGGACGCCGAGCGTGTCCTCGACGCGGGCGCGAGCTACCGGGATGGTGCCGGCGGGTGCGGCGCGCCCGCCCGGCCGGCGGCGGGTCAACACCTGCCAGGCGCGCAGCCGGACCGGCCCGACGACCTCGACGACGCCGGCCGGTGCGCGGTCGCGCAGCAGCGTCGCGCAGCGATCCGCTAGCGATGCCGCAGCCGCCGCGTCGCCAGCCTCGACGAGCACCTCGACGTAGTAGCGGGCACGGACGCGCGGGCGCGTCATGACGCGCCTCCCTCGTCGCCGAACAGGCCGCGCAGCTCCCATGGTCGGAATCCGCAGCGTCGGCACGCGCCGCTGATCGGGCCGAGCTCGGTCGAGCCGCAGACGGGGCAGCGGGGCTCAGTCGCGTCAGTCGCGTCAGTCGCGCCATATACCCCGGGGTTGGCGCGACTGGACTCCTCGCGTGCCGTAAACCCGCATGGTTGAGCGGAATCTTCAGTCGCGCCAACAGTCGCGCCAAACCGTGTATGTGGGGTTGGCGCGACTGGCGTTGTCGCGACTGGCGCGGGCGGGTCGTCGGGTAGCGCCCACGTTGTTCGGGCGGGGTATCCGGAGCGCTCGACGACGACGCCGACCCGCTTCAGGGCGCGCTGGAGTGTGCGCGGGGTGAGCCCGAGCCGTGCGGCGCGCTCGCGTACCTCGCTGGAGGGTTGCGGGCCGTCTTCGAGCGCGGCGAGTAGGTACGCCTCGGCCTCTTCGATGCGTGAGCGGTCGGCCTCGACGGCGGCCGAGAGGTCGTCCGCGGTGTAGTCGGCCGTCCCATGCCAGGTGATCCGAGCGCACCCGCGCTCGGGGTCCGGGTCGAGCGTGTAGGCGAGCGCCGAGGGCGCAGCGGCGATATTCGATTTCTCGACGGCGAGGATGCGCCTCGTCCCGGTCTCGTCGTTCGGGTCAGCGGCGGCGACAAGCCCGACACGTGCCGCGGCGACGAACGCGATGCTCCCGTTGCCACGGTAGATCGAGCGGCCGGGGCTCTTCGTCCAGTGCCGGACGACGAGCACGCAGGCACCGGTGCGCTCCGCGAACTCGGCGAGCGGGGCGAGGGCGCGCCGGACGGAGTGATCTCGGTAGGCGTCCACCGTCTCGTGCAGGTAGGCATTGAGCGGATCTACGATGAGGAGCCGCACGCCGGGTACCGCCTCGGCGAGCGCGTCCAGGTCGCGGGGGATCTCGGGGAGCCGTAGCCCCGCCTCATCCCGGACGGCCGGGATGATCGCGACCCGCCCCAGGTCAGCTCCCGCCGCGGCGAGCCTCGGGACGATCGTGTCCGCGACGCCATCCTCAGCCGACAGGACCGCGACCTCGCCGGGCTCGCAGCCAGGCTGCCCGTCAGGCCACGCCGAGCCCCGAGACACGCGAGCGGCTAGGTCGAGCGCGACCGTGGACTTGCCCAAGGCAGGGTCACCCGAGAGAGTGACGAGCTTCCCCGCCGGCAGGTAGCCGGGCCACAGCCATGACACCCGCTCCGGCCGTACCGCAGACGCGCGCACGACCACCGGGCCGTGGCGCTCCCCCGCCGGCCGGGGCTCGGCCTCCGCCGCGGCAGCCTGCCGCCGCTGGCGCGCCTCGTGCGCGAGGATCACCCGCTCGGCGAGCTCGTCGGTCATCACGACCCACCGCTCGTCGGTCATCGTCGGCCTCCCGGGACGAGCTCGCGGTCGAGCAGCGATGCCGGCACCGGCCGGCCCTTAGCAGCCGCGCTGAACGCAGCGACGCTCGTCGCCGCGAGCAGCGCCGCGTACATGCGGCGCGCCTCCCGCTCCTCGGCCTCCGTCGGCGCGTACAAGCGTTCCAGCTCGGGCGACAACTTGCCAGCCAGGGCGAGTTCGCGAGCCCTGTTGCGCGCCTGGCGCTCCAGCTCGGCGAGCAGGATGTCGAGCCCGGTCACGGCCGGACCCCCGCGAGTAGCCCGCGGCTCGCGATCCCGATGACGAGCGCCGCGAGCGCCTCGGCGGGCTCGCAGAGCCCGGCCCTGACGGCCGCTATCGCACGCCGCTCAGGCGCGACCCAGGACGGCTCGACCGCCCGGCGTCCACGATGCCGGGCGACCTTGGCCGCGGCGCGCCGTCGGCGGCAGTCGGCGCTGTAGCAGTGGCGCGAGTCCCGCCGCAGCGGCCGGAACGGCTCGCCGCAGGCGCGACACCGCCGCAGCGACGGTGGGTCGTCGCCGGCGTCGGCGTCGCCGGCCGATGGTCGGCCGGGCGCGCGGGCTCCGCTGCGGCGCGCCGCCCGGCGGTGCTCACGCGGCCGCTGGCGGGTGGCCGCCCGGCCCTGAGCCGCCGGAGCCCGCGGCTGCACCCCGCTGCCCCGTACGGCGAGCACGTGCCGTATAGCCGCCTCGCCGCGGAGCCCGGCCGCGGCAGCCTCCAGCAGCTCGCGGCCCTCGATGCGGGCGGTCGCGAGTCCCGGCACGCGCCGGGCGAGCGCGTCCCGCTCCTCGCCGGTGAGCCAGCGGCCGACGGCGGCGAGCATGCCCTCCCGGAGGTCTAGGTAGCGCCGCCGGCGCTCCTCGTAGCCGGCCGGGTCGCGGCGGCGCGCCGCCTCGTGGATCGGTCTCCAGGCCGCCAAAGTTCGCCGCTCGGCGGCGCATGCCGGCTCGTCGAGCTCGTACAGCAGGTCGAGCAGCCGCTCGGCCGTGACCGCCGCGTTGGGGGGGATGCTGTGAGTCATGCGACCCTCCGTGTCGTACAACCCTAGCCGAGCCGGCCCGCGGGCGGTGGGGGCGGAGTCCGCCCCCACCTGACACCGTGAGGGTCGGCACGGTGCCCCCAGGGTACGCGCGGCGGCGGACAGCAGCGCGTAACCGTCTTTCCGCGCTCAGACGAGCGGCTGCTCGTAGGCGCGGCGGCCAACCCAGGCGTCGCCGATGCGGTCGGCTGCGCCGCGGCTGCGTGCTGTCGCGAGTCCGACCGACAGCCCCGGGTGCGCTGACTTGAGGCAGCAGACGCACTCCCAGCGGGTTAGCCCAGGGTCGGAGGCGAGCGCCTCGTCGATCTCCTCGGCCGGCGGCGCATCGGCGAGGATCACGGTGTAGCCGGAGTCGGCGGGCGTGCGCGGCCGCGCGTACCCGACGCTCACGGGCTCGCCGTCGCGGCCGAACACGAGCGCCAGGCGCTCACCAGACGCGCGACGTGTACCGGCCCGGCACGGGCGGGACACCTGACACCTCCCCTCGTCGTCGTAGGGTCGCGCGGTTACAGCGGACGTGAGCAGGGCCGAGCCAGGTTGCGCCGTCGGGCGCATGGTCGAGATCCCACGGCTCGCCGGGACGGATCGGATGCCCGCAGCGGGCACAGGTCGCGCCGCCCGCCTCGACGAGCGAACGCACCGTCTCCCGCAGCCGGCGGTGCCGAGCCCCGTAGCGGCCGAGCCTCCGGACGCGCCGCCACGCCTCCGAGCACGCCGGCGAGCACGCCACCTGATGCCAGACGCTCGGCAAGTAGCGGCGACCGCAGACGCGGCAACACCGCACCACCAGCCGGTGTCTGCTGCCTCGCGTCATCAGCGTAGTGTCAGGCACGGTGCGGCCTTACGCGACCCGGGGGGAAAAATCGACTGGCGGCGCGGGTCACGGGGTTGCCGCATGGCAGCAGCACCCCCCCCTCATGCGGCTGTCGCTGCGCCGGCTCGGAGCTCGTCGGCCTCGCGCCGCAGCGACGCGGGCGAGCCGCAGCGCTCCTCGATGTAGTCGGCCGCGATCTCGCGGGCTCGCGCCGTGACCTCCCGCGCGAGCGTCGGCGGGAGCGACCACCATCCCGCGGCGTGCTCGAGCAGCTCGGCCGCTTGTGTGAGCGGTGGGAGCGGGGCGTCTGTCCCGGTCAGGTCTCCGACTAG
The DNA here is from genome assembly GCA_019689695.1 of Micromonosporaceae bacterium. GTDB lineage: Bacteria > Actinomycetota > Actinomycetes > Mycobacteriales > Micromonosporaceae > JADGHA01. The sequence continues at coordinate 4,048 of JADGHA010000223.1, forward strand.
TTCCTCGACTGCGCGCAGGTGGGCGAGCGTCTCGACGAGGGCGCCGGTCGGGATCTCGACGGTCGGCGGGAGTGTGCGCGTGGCCATGCTGGCCGTCCTTTCCGCGTGGGCCTCCGGACGCGGCGATAGGGCCGCCGGCCCGGAGGCCGAGCGCAGCCTACACGTCAGGGGTCGTCGTGCTGGCCCTATCAGCACGGGGCGATCATCCCACCGCGGGGCATCGCGCGCAAGCGTCGAGGTCGCGCCGTTCACGCCGCGAGGTCTACGACCGCTGCCGTGCCGTCGGCGTGGAGCGCGAGTCCGAGCTCGGACACGGCGTGCTGTAGCCGCTCGTGTTCGCGGAGGATGCGCCGCCTGACGGGCTCATAGGGGCAGGCGCGGATCGTCTCGCCGGTGGCGAGGAGGAGCCTGCTGGCGGCGCGCCAGATGGGCGCGTCCGGATCAGCCCGGACGGCGTCCGGCCCGACTTGTTCGATCATGTCCGCGAGGTGGGCGAGCCCTGCGGCGTAGCCGTCCGGGTCCGGGTACAGGGGCTCGGGCTCGTTGTTGCGGAGCGCGGCGAGGCGCGCCTGCCGGTAGCGGATGACGGCTCGTAGTGCGCCGGCGATGAGGTCATAGCGTCGGGCGTCCATGCGTGCTCCTTCCTTTCGGGTTGTGGGGGAGCCCGGCAGGAGACGGGCGGGGCTCCCCCACGCGGTGGGCCGTCCTAGAAGGTCGGCGGGGCGAGTCCGGCTCCGCTCACAACACCGACTGCGGCCGGGTATCGGCCGGCGGTGAACGCGGCGTAGCCGTACACGACGAGCTGCACCTGCAGCTGATTCGCGGCGCTCTGTTCGAAGGCGAGCGTGACCGGGTCCGCCGTCCGCTCCCACAGGTGCACCACCTGGCTTGCGGTGACGATGATCCGGTCCTCGTTCGTGCCGGCTCCCAGGTTGGTCGGGATGTTCGGGTCGATGAACACGGGGAGGCCGTGCATCCTTCCGACCTGGCCGACACCGGCCGCCTGCCCCTGCGCGAACGGCGCGTAGTTGCCTGCGCCGTCCAGCCCGAACAGCGGCCGGTTCGCGGTGTCGAGCGCAGCCTCGAAGAACCCCCAGCGGCGCGGGTGCATGAAGATCTTGTCGGCGACGTACCCGACACCGGCGAGGGCGGTGTTGATCTGCTGGATCACGTCCGCGACCTTCGGCCACACCGCCGCCACGGTGCCGGTCGAGGCGGTCGAGCTCGACACGCCGGCCGTGTTGAGCACACCGAGCATCTCCCCGGACGCGCCCGAACCGTTCAGGGCCTGGGCATCCAGGGTCGCGAAGTAGCGGGCGATCAGATCCTCGAACAGGATCTGGTCGCTGTACGCCGCCCGCTCCAACGTCTGCCGCGACACCGGCAGGTAGCCGGCGATCGTCCGCACCGGCACCGTGAGATCGGTCTCCACCGGGTCCTGGGTTGCGACCGTCGTGTTCTCCGAGGCCTGCACGGCCGCGGTCGTCCCCTGGGTGAGCCGGGGCACGATCAGCGACATCCCGACGTCCGGGAGCGGCTGCCGGTTCACCTGATCGCAGAAGACGCGCCCGTTGCGCGGTGCCTTCGCGTACAGGTCGATCAGGTATTGGGGCGGGATGATCCCGCCGAGCGTCCCGCTGCTGACGGCGTAGCGTTCCGCCTCGTAGGCCTGATGGCGGGTGATCCGCTCCAACGCCTGCACGTCACCCTTCACCTGGGCGGCGAACAAGTCATGGATGAACGAGCGCCCGTGCGGGCCGTCGTACATGTCCGCCTCCGTGACGCGCAGCATCCCCGCCGGGAGCGCCGCCCGCGAGCCCGACGCCAAAGGCACCTCGACGAGCCGATCGTCGCCGAGCGCATCCTTCTGGTGGCGCTCACGCGCCCGCTGCACCGCCTCGCGGCGCTCGAGCTCATCCTTGAGCGCGTCCGCAGCGGCAAGCGCCTCATCAAGCTCAGCATTCAGCGCGTCAAGCTCCTCGGACGGGCCGTTCCCGGCGAACGCTCGCGCGACCGCCCGCTGCAGCTCGATCACCCGCCGCTGCGCCTTCTCGTACTGTTCACGCAGCCGGCGGAGGTCTCCAGATTCCATCGTCACTGTCCTTTCCGGGGGTAACGCCGCGTCGCGCGAGCTCCGCCAGGATCCGCCGGTAGCGGCGCTCCTCGCTCGCCAACCGACGCCGGCCGAGCCGCGCCTCGTCCAGCTCGTCGAGCGCCAACCGCAACACGACGGTAGGCAGCATCTCCGCCGTCAACCTCGACTTCGGGTTCGGGCTCGGGTTCGACAACGCGCGCACCCCCTTCATCGTTCAAGGGTTCTGTGGGTCTTTGGCTTCGCGACGCCGGCTGCTCGGCGAGCCTCTTCCGGGTGCTCGGCTACCTGACCGCTACGGTCGCGCTCGGCGAGCGTCCCGACCGTGCGCCCCTCGGCGAGGGATGCGCCGCGAGTCACCATCCACGGTACGCGCCACGGCGGACAGTGCATGTAACCCGCTCCCGCCCGATCTCCGCTATCGAAAGTGAAGCGTTGACGCGCTGAGAAGCCCGGAGAGCCGCCGGAAGCCTCCGGGTAGACGTATCCATCACCTCGGGACGGCGCGGCTAGCGGGCCGAACCGACGGCCAGCGGCAGGGCTCGCAGCGAGCCGATCCCAGGCGGAGGCAGTCTCCGTGGTCAGCTTTTGGTCAGCTTTTGGTCAGCTTTCTTGGTCGGTTGCTGACGGTTCGTGACGGAGCGCACTATCAGGATTTGGCTTAACCATGCGGTTTTGACGGCTCGTGACGGTTCGTGGCGGATGGTCGGATCTCTTTGCCATGCAGAAGGTCGTGGGTTCGAGTCCCATCAGCCGCTCTCAAAGAAAGCCCTGGCAACAGGGCTTTTTTGATTGATCCGGCGGCGTCTCGGCCGCGCCCAGGGCTCAGGGGCCTCCTCCACCGCTCGGCGCCGTCGCGGTCACCGTCACGGTCACGCTCGGCTCCGTCACGGTCAC
>JADGHA010000224.1 GCA_019689695.1 Micromonosporaceae bacterium
GTCGCCCGGACGGGTATCCGGGTGCCCGGGCCGGCGCGGCCGGGCGCGGCCGCCCTCGCGGTGGCGGCCAGGACGAAGGCGGCGAGCCCGAAGGCGGCCAGGGCGGGCAGGCCGGGCCGGGTGAGCAGGCCGACCGCCGCGACGGTGGCCAGGCCCGCGGCGGCGGGCACGACCAGCCGGCGGCCGAGCTCGGCCGGCCGGTCGCCACCGGGCCGGATCAGCGGTGCCACGCCCATCAGGACCAGGGCCACGAGCGCGACCGGGACGGCGGCGCGGTTGAAGTACCCCGGCCCGACCGCGGCCCGCGCGCCGCCGAGCGCCTCGCTGGCCAGCGGGAAGATGGTGCCGGTCAGGACGATGGCGGCGAGCAGGACGAGCAGGACCGCGTTGCCGAGCAGCGCGGCCTGGCGGGCCAGGGGCGGACCCGGCGGCCGGGCCGGGGCGGACCGGCCGGACCGCCAGATGAGCAGCCCGCCGACCACGGCCGCGACGAGCAGCACGAACCCGAGCAGCATCGGCCCGAGCGGGGACTGGGTGAAGCTGTGCACGCTGGCCACCGCGCCGGAGCGGGTCAGGAAGGTGCCGACCAGGACGAGCAGGAAGGTCGCGCAGGACAGGGCCACCACCCAGCCGGTCAGCGGGTTCCGCCGCCGTCCGGCCAGGGTCGCGTGCAGCGCGGCGGTGGCGGTCAGCCACGGCAGCAGCGAGGCGTTCTCCACCGGATCCCAGGCCCAGTAGCCGCCCCAGCCCAGCACCGCGTACGACCACCAGGCCCCCAGCACGATGCCGGCGGTGAGCAACGACCAGGCCAGCAGCGTCCAGCGCCGGGTGGCGGCCAGCCACGCCGGGCCGGTCTCTCCGGCGAGCAGGGCGGCGAGTGCGTACGCGAACGGCACCACCATGCCGGCGTAGCCGGCGTACAGCAGCGGAGGGTGCACACCCATCGCCGGGTGCTCCTGCAGGAGCGGGTTCGGACCGGGACCGTCGGCGGGCGCCGGGTGCACGCTGCGGAACGGGTTGGCCGCGAAGTACGTCAGCGCGAAGAAGAAGACGCAGACGGTGCACACCACGGTCAGCGCCCACGGGTGCAGCGTCGTTGTCCGTCTCCTGGTCGATCGGGCAAGCAGGGCCGCGTAGCCGGCGAGGATGAGCAGCCAGAGCAGCAGGGAGCCGTCGAGGGCGGCCCAGAGGCTGGTGACGGTGAAGTACGGCGGCACGTGGCGGCCGCCGTTGTCGGCGACGTAGCGCACACCGAAGTCATGGCGCAGCAGCGCCCACTCCAGTGCCGCGCAGGCCGCGGCCGCAGCCGCAAGCGTGGCCCAGGTAGCGCGGCGGGCGTGGCGCGCCGGGGCCGCGCGCAGGGCGACCCGCAGCCACAGCAGGGTGGCGGCGACGGCGGCGACCAGACCGGCGCCGAGGCTCCACCCGCCGAACCGGCCGGTCACCCGGCGCCCGCCCGCGTCGGGTCCGCGCCCGGGGCCCGGTACTCGTTGGAGTGCTTGACCTCGACCCGGTCGGCGTGGAACACACCGTCGGTCGCCAGGCTGCCCTCCACGACCGCGCCCTCGCCCTCCCGGAGGGTGCCCCGCACGCCGCCACGCTGGACCACGACCACCCGGCGTTCGCCGTCGGTGAGGTCGAATCGAGTCAGTGGGCCCTCCCGGCGGACCGAGCCGGGCACCACCTGTCCGCCCAGCCGGACCCGTTGGCCAGTGGCCGGACGGGTGGCCAGCTCGCTCGGCGTGCGGTAGTAGACCAGCGTGCCGTGCAGCCCGGCGGTCACCAGCAGCGCGACGCCAGCGGCCACGATGAGCGTGAGCAGGCCGATGGCCGCGCGCCGGTGCCGTGGCGCCGGTGGCCAGTTCACCGCGCGCTCCGGGCAGGCACCCGGTGCCGGCCCGCCGCGTCACGCCGGGGCTCTTGCCCGGCGGCGCGCAGTGACTGCACGCGGTGCAGGAACAACCAGGACGCCGTGGCGATGAAGGCGCCCAGGCAGAGGGTGAGTGTGGCGAGCATGACCGGGTCGATCGGCGGATCGGTGCTGGGCCCGAGCACGGTGGCCGGCTGGTGCAGCGATCGCCACCACACGACCGAGAAATGGACCACGGGCAGCATCGCGAAGCCGGCGATGCCGAGCACCGCGGCCCGACGCGCGCCGCGGTGCGGGTCGGCGTCCATCCGCCGTACCGCGAGGTGTGCGGCGTAGACGACGAGCAGGAGGGCGGTGCTGACCACGCGCGGGTCCCAGGCCCACCACACGCCCCACACGGCCCGGCCCCAGATGCCGCCGATAGCGATGGTGAGTGCGGTCATGCCGACGCCGATCTCGGCGGCCGCCTGGGCGTACCGGTCGAAGCGCAGGTCCCGCCGGCCCAGGTAGGCGGCGCTGGCCACGAGCACGACGGCGTAGGCCAGGTAGGCGGTCCAGGCGGCCGGCACGTGCAGGTACATCAGCCGCGCCGCATCGCCCTGGACCGCATCCGGTGGGGCGACGAACAGACCGGAGACCAGGCCGGCGCCGCCGACTCCGGCGGCGAACCAGCCCAGGTTGCGGCGGCCGGCAGCCGCCGGCCCGCGGTCCAGGTGCGCGGGCCGATCCCCTGCCATGCCCCGCTCCCTCCCCCGGCGACGTGTCCGATGGACATGTCCCAGGTACGTGTTCCCAGTGACGTGCGCCGGCGGGCGCATTCCCCGGATGCCGGAGTCGAAACATGCTGCGGGCCCACCGGTACGTGCGATTGGTGTTTAGGGCACCGCCTCCGGTGGTAACCGTCGGCCGCCGGTTCCCAAAAGGGGGTGGGATTCTGCGCGCTTCCCGACGAGTCCGGCCCCGATACGCCGCCGGGGCCGCGGTCATCGCCGCCACCGTGCTCTCCGGCTGTGGCGGCGGCTCTCCGTCCGCATTGGACCCTGCTGGCCCCGGTGCCCGACGGGTGGAAGGCCTGTGGTGGCTGCTGTTCTGGATCTCCGTCGGGGTGTTCGCGGTCGTCCTGACCGGCGTCGGCTGGGCGCTGGCGCGCCGACGCCGGCGCGGCGAGGTACGCCGCGGCGACGCCACCCGGTTCGTGGTGGTGGCCGGAGCGATCCTGCCGTTCTTCGTGCTCACCGGGGTATACGGCGTCGGGCTGGACGACATGTCCGCCCTCACCAACCCCCCGGCGGGCGCCGAACCGGTCACTGTGGACGTGACCGGGCACAAGTGGTGGTGGGAGGTGCGCTACCCGGCGACCGGTGCGGTCACCGCCAACGAGATCCACGTCCCGGCGGGCACCACGGTCCGGCTGCGGCTGCGGACCGCGGACGTCCTGCACAGCTTCTGGGTGCCGCAGCTGATGCCGAAGACGGACCTGATCGCCGGGCGGATCAACGAGACCTGGCTGCGGGCCGACAAGCCGGGCCGTTACCGCGGCCAGTGCGCGGAGTACTGCGGGCTGCAGCATGCGCACATGGCGTTCATGGTGGTGGCGCAGCCGAAGGCAGACTTCGACGCCTGGCTGGCCAGGCTCACCGGCCCGGCGCCGGCTCCGGCCACGGCCGCCGAACGGCGCGGGTTGCAGGTGTTCGAACAGGGCACCTGCGCCGCCTGCCACACCGTGCGCGGCACCGCGGCCCGCGGCACGGTCGGCCCTGACCTGTCCATGGTCGGTGCACGGTGGAGCATCGGTGCCGGCGCCGCGCCCAACGACGCGGGCCACCTCGGCGGGTGGATCGCCAATTCGCAGACGGTCAAGCCCGGCAACGCCATGCCGCCGCAGCCGGTGCCCGCCGCCGACCTGCCGGACCTGATCGCCTACCTGCGGTCGCTGCGGTAGGGCGGGGGAGGGGTACGTGTCGACCGTCGCGCAGCAGCCGCCTGCCGGTGCCGAGGCCCGCGCCCAGCTGGAGGAGCGGCTGGAACGGCACTGGGGGGAGCGGCCGTCGCTGCGCAGCTGGTTCACCACCGTGGACCACAAGCGCATCGGCCGGCGCTACGTGGTCACCGCCGCGGTCTACTTCACCCTGGCCGGGGTGGAGGCGTCCGCCTTGCGCACCCAGCTGGCCAGGCCCGGGCAGCGGCTGCTGTCGGCGGAGGAGTACGACCAGCTGTTCACCCTGCACGGCACCGCCATGATCTTCCTGTTCGCCACACCGATGCTGTTCGGGTTCGGCAACTTCCTCGTTCCGTTGATGCTCGGCGCCCGGGACATGGCGTTCCCCCGGCTGAACGCGTTCGGATACTGGATCTTCCTCTTCGCCGGCTTGATCATGTTCTCCAGCCTGCTCGCGGGCGACGCCCCGGATGGTGGCTGGTTCGCCTACGTGCCGCTGACCACCCGGCCCCACTCGCCCGGCATCGGTCTGGACGTCTACGCCCTCGGCCTGCTCTTCTTCGGCGTGTCGACGACCGCCGGCGCGATCAACTTCATCGCGACCGCGCTGAAGCTGCGGGCCCCGGGCATGTCGCTGAACCGGATGCCGGTCTTCGTCTGGGCGATCGTGGCCACCTCGTTCATGGTGATCTTCGCGCTGCCGCCGCTGAACCTCGCCAACGGGCTGCTGTTCCTCGACCGCCGGTTCGGCACCCACTTCTTCGACGTGGGCCGAGGTGGCGACGTGCTGCTGTGGCAGCACCTGTTCTGGCTGTTCGGCCACCCGGACGTGTACATCATCGTCATCCCGGCGCTGGGCATCGTCTCGGCGATCCTGCCCACCTTCGCCCGCCGGGGCATCGCCGCGTACCCGCTGATCGTGCTGTCGCTGGTCGCCATCGCGATCGTCTCGTTCGGCGTGTGGGTGCACCACATGTTCGCCACCGGGCTGCCGCGGCTGTCGCTGAGCTTCTTCTCCGCGGCCAGCTTGTTGATCACCATCCCGTCCGGGATCCAGATCTTCGCCTGGCTGGCCACCATGTGGCTGGGCCGGGTCGTGGTCGGCGTGCCGATGCTGTTCGTCCTCGGCTTTCTGGTCACCTTCGTGCTCGGCGGGTTCACCGGGGTCATGTTCGGCCTGGTCACCTTCGACCAGCAGGTCACCGACTCGTACTTCGTGGTGGCCCACTTCCACTACGTGCTGTTCGGCGGCGCGGTCTTCCCGATCATCGCCGGCCTGTACTACTGGCTGCCGAAAATGACCGGCCGGATGTTCAACGAGCGGCTGGGCCGGTGGGCGTTCGCGCTGGTGTTCGGCGGCATGAACCTCACCTTCTTCCCGATGCACGTTTCCGGCATGCTCGGCATGCCGCGCCGGGTCTACACCTACCCGGCCGGGCTGGGCTGGGATGCCTGGAACCTACTGTCCACAGTGGGCGTATTCGTGCTCGCCGCCGGGCTGCTGCTGGTGCTCGGCGGGTTGCTGTACGCCATCCGCCGCGGCCGGCCCGCCCCCGACGATCCCTGGGGCGGCGACACCCTGGAATGGGTGGCCAGCTCACCGCCGCGGCCGTACAACTTCCCGGTCATCCCGCGCGTGCGCAGCCTGCATCCGGCGTGGGACGGCCGCACGGCGGCCTCGCTGGCCGAACTCGACAGTTTTCGGACGCTGGAAGAGGGCCGCCGCACGCCGGTCACCAGCGAGCTGGACGGCCGCTACGAATGGGCGGCGGAGATGCCGGAGGAGTCGATCCGCCCGTTCGTCACCGCCGTCGGGCTGCTGGTCGTCGTGATCGGCCTGCTCTTCCGCTGGTACTGGGTGGCCGGCCTCGGCGGCCTGCTGGCCGCAGGCACCATCGCCGGCTGGCTGTGGCCGCCGGAGCGCACCCCCGAGGAGGCGGCCGCGTCATGACCTCGCTGATCGAACCGTTCGAGGAGGCCACCCGGCCACCGGCGCTCACCGCCGAGCTGCCCGTCGGCCGCACCCGCGGCTGGTGGGGCATGGTGCTGTTCGTCACCACCGAGGCCACCCTGTTCGCCACCCTGCTCGGCAGCTACTTCTACCTCCGGTTCCAGTACGGTCCACAGTGGCTGCCGCCGGGTATCGCGAAGCCCGAGCTGCTCAAGCCTTTGATCATGACCGGGGTGCTGCTGCCCAGCAGCCTGCCGGTCATGTGGGCGGAGCGGGGCATCCGCAAGGGCCAGCGGTGGCGGCTGCGGATAGGACTGCTCGCCACCCTGATCATGGGTTCGACCTTCCTCGCCCTGCAGGGCATGGAGTACGCCAGCAAGCTGAAGATGTTCACCATCCGCACGAACGTGTACGGCTCGCTGTTCTACACCATCACCGGCTTCCACGGCACGCACGTCACGGTCGGGCTGCTGATGGTGGGCTGGCTGCTGGCCGCGGCGCTGCGCGGCAGCTTCGGTCGCCGCCGCCACGAGCGGGTCCGGCTCACCGCCATCTACTGGCACTTCGTCGACCTGGTGTGGGTCGGCATCCTGTTCACCGTCTACCTGTCGACGCGGTTGTGATGGCCACCGGTCACGAGTCCCCGCGCGCCCGCCGGACCGGCGCGCTGTTGTTGTGGTTCGGGGTGTTCGGCGGCGCCATCGCCTGGGCGGTGCACCTGATGGCCGCTTGGGGAACCGAGGAGCTCACCTGCGCCTCGGGCCATCGGACCATCTCGGGTACCCCGCTGGTGCTGGTGCTGGCGCTCATGGCGGCCATTCCCGGCGTCGTCGCCCTCGCCGCGCTGGGGGTGTCGTGGCGGGCCTGGCGGCAGACCGGCGACCACCGGGACGAGGACGGCGGGCGCCCGCTGGATCGGGCCCGACTGCTCGCCGTGGTCGGGATGTCGGCGAACCTGCTGTTCGTCGCCATCATCGCGTTCGACGCAGCCGCGCTCGCGGTGTTCCCGCCATGCCGGATCTGAGCCCGGTCCCGCTGGCCCACGGCGCCGCCGCCGACGCGGGGGAGCGCTGGTGGCAGATCGCGGCCGTCCTGTCGCTCGCCGCGCTCGGCGCCGGGTACGGCCGCGGCGTGCAGGAGCTGTGGAGCAGGGGCGGCGCCGGGGCGGCGGTGCCCCGCGCACGGGTGCTGGCGTTCGCCGTGGGACTGGTG
>JADGHA010000225.1 GCA_019689695.1 Micromonosporaceae bacterium
TGGCCGGGGTGGCGGTGGTGGCGCTCGCCGCGCCCGCCTCGCTCCGGCTGAGCTGGAGCACCACCCCGTGGCTGCTGGTCAGCGTCGCGGTCGCGATCGGCGCCACCGGGCTGTCGGCCCGCACCGGGCAGGCCGCGGTCACACACACCGCCGCCGCCGGCCTGGTCGGGCTGGTCGGCGCCGGCGCGGCCCTGGCCCGGCCGGGCCTGATGGCCCTGGTCCTCACCGCGATCACCCTGGCCGGCGTGCTCATCGCGGTCGCCGAACGGTTCACCGGAGGCGGCGGGGGGTGGGCCTCCTTCGGCCGGGCGCCGACCGGCGGGGCCACCGGGATCCTCGCCGGATGGGCCGCGGGCGGCGCCGCATTCGCGCTGCCCGGCGCCGTCGCGGCCGGCGTGGCCACGGTCGCCGACACGGCCACCCCGGTGCTGACCACCACCGCCCTGGCGGTCTGCGCCGCGCTCGGCTACGCCGCGCTCGACCAGGTCGCCCACCGGCAGGTCAGCGTGCCGCTCGCGGTGGGCGGCGGGCTGGCCGCGGTGGCCCTTGCCACGGCCGCGTTCCGCACCGCGGACACCTCGGCCGACATCTGGGTGGCGGCGCTGCTGCTCGCCGGTGCCGTCCTGCTGTTCCTGGCCCCGTCCATCGACGCCCGGCGCCGTGCGGACCGGAACCTGGACGGCCCGGACATCGCCGCCGGCGTGGTCACCGCCGCCACCGTCGCGTCCCTGGCCCGCATCGGTGCGCTCGCACTGCCCGGCAGCGAACTGGCCACCACCGCGGCGCTGGTGCTGGTGGTCGCGTTCTGGGTGCGGGCGCTGCCGGAGGACTGGCGCCGCGGCCCGGCCCTGGGCAGCGCGGCCAGCGGGGCGGTGATCGCGGCGATCGCCGGCTATGCCGCGCTGCGCGACGGCATCCGCGTGCTCAGCTTGCGTGGCGACATCTGGGCGGCCGACCTCGACGCCTGGCCCGCCGGGCCGGGCGGCCAGACCCACTGGCAGACCCCGGTCGCGCTGCTGCTGCTCGCCGCGGCCGCCGCGGTGGTGCTGCCCAGACCGGCCTCGTACGACGTGGCGGCGGCCGGGGTGGGCCTGGCCACGATCGGCGCGCCGCTGGCGCTCGGGCTGGCCTGGTGGTCACCGATCGCGCTGGGCCTCGGGGTGGCCGTCCCCTACGCGATCTCGTCCGTGCTCGCCCGTGACCCGCGGGCCGGGGTGGCCCGGGCCGTGCTGGCCACCGTGCTTGCCTTGCACGCGGCCGGCGCCAGCCTGGTCCGGCCGTGGACCACGGCCGTCACGCTGGGCGTGATCGCGCTGCTGGGCACCGTGGTCGCCACCCTCGCCGTGCTGGTGTCCCGGCTCGACCTCGGGATCGTGGACGACAGCCTCCCCGGTGGCACCGCCCACCTGCCGGTGATCGGCGGGGCGGGGGTCACCGCCGCGCTGCTCGCCCTGCCCGGCACCGTCGTCGCCGCCGCGGCAGAGCTGGACCGCCCGGCCGGGGTGGTGCTCACCACCGCACTCGGGGCGTCGAGCATCGGGCTCGCCGTGGTCGCCGCGGTCCGCCGGCAGGTGCCGCACTACCTCGGGTACGCCACCGCCGGCGTGGCCGGCGGCGCCACCGGCATCGCCATCGCCGCCCTGCCCAGCGACCAGCCGGCCGGTCTGTACGCGGCGGCCGCGGTCCTGCTCGGGGTCATCGCCGAGCTGCAGCGGGCCGAGTCGGTCGGCGCGGACGGCCGGGGTGGCGACACCAGCAGCTGGCGGTCCACGTTTTCGGAGGCCACCGGCGGCCCCTTCGTCTCCAGCCTCTCGTCCGGCTCGCAGGGCGCACAGCGGTTGGCGGACGGCATGGTGCAGGTCTCCGACGGCATGCTGCGGCGCTGGCGGATCGGCCCGGTCCGGCAGCTGTCCATCAGCCCGGTGCGCGGCGCGCTCGTGGTCAGCGCGGTGCCCACCGCGCTCGCCCTGGCGATGATCGTGCCGGCGCTGGTGACCGCGCTGGTCGACCCGTACCAGACCCTCGACGCCGTCTGGGGCGGGCCGCCCCCGGCGCTGCTGCACCCCACCGGCGGCGACCGGGGCAGCGTGCTCGCCGCGCTGCTGCTGACCATCGCCGCCGCGCTCGCCGCGGTCGGCTTCTCCGGCGGCTCGCCGGCCCAGGCCATCCCGGTGGTGCTGCCCGGCCTGGCGATCACCCTGCTGATCGCCCCGGTCGCGCTCGGTGCCAACTGGCCGGCGTCCACCCTGGCCTGCCTGGCGGTGTTCACCCTCTCCTCGCTCGGCGTGGCACTGACACCCCCGCCGCCGTATACCGATCAGGCCCGACCGGTGCGCGTCGCCCGGGTCCTGGTCTTCTTCATCGGGCTCTCCGCCGGCGGGTCGGGCCTGGCCGGCAGCCTGGCCACCCGGTCGCTGACCCTGTTCACCCTGGGTGGCGCGGTCTGCGTCGGCGCGACCGCCGCCCTGGGCGGCCGCACGCAGCTGGCGCGGATCCTCGGCTGGCTGTTCGCCACCGCTTCGGCGCTCGGCTTCGTGCTCACCCTCGGCCGGGTCCTCGGCCTCGCCAGCGAGGTGTCGGCGTTCGGCGTCCTCGCGGTGGGTGCGGCGCTGCTGGTGATGACCGCCACCCTGCCCCGGCTGCGCCGACCCGAGGCGTACCAGGAGACCGCGACGGTGGAGTGGAGCGGCTACGCGGCCGCCCTGCTCGCGCTCGCGCTCGCGGTCGACTCGCCGCTGCACGTGGCGGCGCTGCTCGCCGCGTGGGGTGCGGTGCTGGGCCTCGCCGCCACCCGGCCCAACCGCGGGGCGTCGGAACGGCGGGCCCTGTTCTGGACGACCGTGGCCTGCGAGATCGGTGCCTGGTGGCTGCTCATGCGGCACAGCGAGGTGGTCCTGATCGAGGCGTACACCGTGCCGTTCGCCGTGCTCGCCCTGGCGATCGGGGTGCTGGAGGCCCGCCGCCGGCCGGATCTGAGCAGCTGGGCCGCGTACGGGCCAGCCCTGGTCGCGGCGTTCCTGCCCACCCTGACCATCGTGCTGTTCAGCAGCGCCGGCGCGCCCCGCCACGTGGGCCTGCTGCTCGGCGCGGTGGGGGTGCTGATCGCCGGCTCGGTCCGCCGCCAGCAGGCCCCGGTGATGGTCGGCGCGGTCGTCACCGCGATCACCGCGCTGCGCCTGCTGACCGAGTACGGTCCGTGGCTGATCCTGATCCCGGTCGGCCTGACCCTGCTGCTGCTCGGCGCGAACTACGAGAAGCGCCGCCGGGACATCCAGCGGCTGCGCGCCACCCTCACGTCCTTCCGCTGACCGGTCACCGCCCGCCGTGGCGGGCCTGCAGTGCGGCGTCCTTCTGCGCCACGAGTCGCTCCAGGTCGGACTGGAAGGCGGCCATCCGCTCGCGCAGTGCGGCGTCGGATGCGGCGAGGATGCGCACCGCGAGCAGGCCGGCGTTGCGGGCACCGCCGATGGAGACCGTCGCCACCGGCACGCCGGCCGGCATCTGCACGATGGACAGCAGCGAGTCCATGCCGTCCAGGTGCTTGAGCGGCACGGGCACCCCGATCACCGGCAGCGGGGTGGCCGAGGCGACCATGCCCGGCAGGTGCGCGGCCCCGCCCGCCCCCGCGATGATCACGCGCAGCCCGCGGTCCGCCGCGGTCCGGGCGTACTCGATCATGGCGACCGGTGTGCGGTGCGCGGAGACCACCCGCACCTCGTACTCGACGTCGAACTCGGCCAGCGCCTCGACCGCCGCCGACATGGTCGGCCAGTCCGAGTCGCTGCCCATGATCACGCCGACGGTCATCGCCCGTCCCGCAGCCGTGCCACGGCGCGGACCGCGCGCGCCCGGACCTGCTCCATGTCCTCACCGAGCACGGTGACGTGGCCGATCTTCCGGCCGGGCCGCACCTGCTTGCCGTACAGGTGCACCTTCACCCCCGGGTCCTCGGCGAACAGGTGGTGCAGCCGCTCGTCTATGGACGGACCGCCCGGCTGTCCACCTAGGACGTTGGCCATCGCCACGGCCGGCGCGACCATGCTCGTGTCGCCCATCGGGTAGTCGAGCACGGCCCGCAGGTGCTGCTCGAACTGGGAGGTCCGCGCGCCCTCGATGGTCCAGTGCCCGGAGTTGTGCGGGCGCATCGCCAGCTCGTTGACGACCAGGCGGCCATCGTCTACTTCGAACAGCTCGACGGCGAGCAGGCCGACCACGCCGAGCTCGGTGGCGATCCGGATGGCCAGCTGCTGCGCGGCCACCGCACGCTCCTCGGGCAGGCCCGGCGCCGGGGCGAGCACCTCCACGCAGATGCCGTCGCGCTGCACCGTCTCCACCACCGGGTACGCCGCGACCTGGCCGAACGGCGAGCGGGCGACCAGCGCGGCGAGCTCGCGCCGCAGCGGCACCCGCTCCTCGGCGATCAGCTCGGTCCCGGCGCCCAGCGGCACGCTGTCCAGGTTGGATGGCAGCCACACGCCGCGGCCGTCGTAGCCGCCGCTGACCGCCTTCACCACCACGTCGCCCACTATGTCCCGCCGGTCGGTCACCGGCCACCACCGCGGGACCGGGATACCCAGCTCGTCGAGGCGTTCCCGCATGGCCCGCTTGTTCTGGGCGTACCGCAGGGCGTCCGCGCTCGGGTGGACGGTCACGCCCTCGGCGGCCAGGGCGCGAATGTGCTCGCCGGGCACGTGCTCGTGGTCGAAGGTGACCACGTCGCAGCCCTTGGCGAAGGCGCGCAGCGCCTCCAGGTCGGTGTGGTCACCCAGCCGCACGTCGGCGGCGACCAGGGCGGCGCCGTCGTCCGGGTTGGCGGCGAGCACGCGCAGCGACTGACCGAGAGAGATGGCGGCCTGGTGGGTCATCCGGGCCAGCTGGCCGCCGCCCACCATGCCGACCACCGGCAGGCCCGTGCGCGTGTCCATCGCACCCCAGCATAGTGTCGGCCGGGACACCGGCGATCGGCACCGAGCAGCCCGGTACCGGGCCGGGTCAGCGCCCCCTCCTGGCCGGGTCAGCGCCTTTCCTAGCCGGGTCAGCGCCTTTCCTGAGCCGGGTCAGAGCCCTTCCGGGCCGCGGCGACGCAGCTCCTCGACGGTGCCCATCGCCTGCCGCAGCTCCGCGAGCCACTGCTGGGCATGCTCGCCGACCAGGCGGACGCACCAGGCCAGCGCGTCCGAACGGGACCGGGCCACCCCGGCGTCGACCAGGGTGTCCAGCACCTGCCGCTCCGGCTGCCGCAGCCGGGTCATCACCGGCGCGGACAGGTTGGTGAACAGCTCCCGGGTCTCGCCGCAGACCGCACCCCAGCTCACCTTCCGGCGGTAGCGGTGCTCGGCCTGCCGGGCGATGCCGATGCGTTCGTCGCGGGTGGTCTCCCGGAACCGCGCGATCCGACCGGCCTCGGCCGCGGCCCGCTCGGCGGCCGGCTCGTCCTCGCCGAGTGCCGGCGGGGCCAACCGACCGATGATCACGATCTCGTCGCGGTCCACCGTGATCTCGGGCGGCCCGGTGAACCAGTCGTCCGGTAGCGCGCCCCTGATCCAGGCCGCGGCATCCTCCGCCGGGGCGGGCTCGCCGCGCCACCCGCCGGCGCGGCTCCACGGTGGTCCAGCTCCCCATGGCGGTTGCTTTCCTGCCATCACTCTCCCCCATCGCAGAGAACTGATTACAGGATTACACCGTTACGGCCGACCGGCAAGGAGGCGCAGGAGCCGCATCAGCTTCTCCCGCTCGACGGCGGACGGGCTGGGTCAGTGGCGCAGCAGTGCAACCCGGGCGCCAAGCCCCACGAGGACCGTTCCACTGACCGCATCAAGCCACCGCCGGACGGCTGTGCGCCGGAACCATTGGCCCGCTCGGGAGACGCCCGCCGCCACGATCAGGTACAGGATCAGCTCGGTCGTCACCTGGAGCAGGCCAAGGGAAGCCGTGGTCGCGAACAGCGGCCGGTCTGGCGGCACGAACTGCGGGTAGAACGAGATCAGCAGGGTCGCGGTCTTGGGATTCGCGAGCTGGACGAGCAGCCCGTTGACCATGCCGCGCACCCAACTCGACCCGTGGGCCTGCGGCGCCGGCAGCGGCGCCTCGGCGAGCTGCCCGCGTCGGGCGGCTCGCAGCGCGCGCGCACCCAGCACGATCAGGATCACCGCGCCCACGACGCGGAGGACGAGGAACGCGATCTCCGATGTCGCCACCAAGGCAGCGGCGCCCGCTGCCGCCGCGATGGCCCAGGCGTACAGCCCGATCTCCAGGCCTACCACGGTGGCGGCCGCGCGAGCGAAGCCCTGCATGGCCGCCGTGCGCAGCAGCACGGTCATCGCCGGTCCCGGTGACGCCCACATCAGGACGACCGCGACGAGGAAGGACGCAGCCAGCGGAAGAGGTGGCATGTCAACTCCCTCGCACCTGGGCGATCGAGGCGCCGGGCCGGTCCAGGGCCTCGACGAAGTCATCGACCCCGAGGTGACCGAAGCCGAGGCGGAAGACCCGATCGTCCTCACCGAGCCACGACCCGGGTGCCACAGCGATCCGGGTGCGCAGTGAGGTCCTGCCCAGCAAGCTGCCGTAGCCCAGGTCCAACGTGGCCAGGTCGGTCCCCCAGCCGATCTCGTCGACCCGCAGGGCGGGACAGGTGCTCTCACCGAGGTCGTAGCGGACCGGAGCGTCCAGCAGGCCGACCATCGGACTGGGGTCGAAGACGACCCGGCGGCGGGTCGCAGTTGTCGTGTCGAGCTCCATTTCAAGGGGCTCCCATCTGTTCGTAGGTGCGCGTGCGGGACGCGGTGCGGCGTCGACGGTGATCGGCGCAGAACTCGCGGCTGACGACGGTTCGGTGGGCACCTGCCCACCATGAGTGGGCGGGTGCCCACTCGTCAACCGAATTGATTCCGATCTGCTCTCCGCCGTCGAGGAGGCGGGCAGCCCTCCTCCCAATGCGGACACGTCGTCAGCCG
>JADGHA010000226.1 GCA_019689695.1 Micromonosporaceae bacterium
GCCAAGGCGGCGCGTGGGACGTGCCGGTTCTGCGGGCGGGGACTGTGCGAGGATCACGCGCGGTTCGGGCCGTACCTGCTGGAGGTGCACCGCTCCCAGATGCGCAACCGCGCCGAGGGCCTGGTCGTCGAGGACGCCGTCCAATGTGGCTCGTGCCGGCCGCGCCCCCAGCCGGTACCCATGCCGGAACTGGACTGAGCACCCTCAGGGCACTCGTGCCCCATCCCTCCCGGCTCTCCGCGTCGCTGGCGACAGATCCATACGCCGCCCGAAGGTGGGCGCCCGGGCCACGCGTCATCGTTCACGCCCACAGCTGGCCGCCGCCGGGCAGGTCGGTGACGGGTCGGTGTCGGGGTGGGGGCATAGACTCGGCCTGCGATGCATGCTCTCTTCGAACCCCCACCGACCGCGGCCGTGCCGGGCGCGGATGACGCCACGCCCGACAATCAGGGCAATCCGGACAATGCCCCGCGCGCTCCGGAGCGTGCCCCTCGGCGCAGCATCGACCCTGAGGCGCTGCTGGCTGGCCTCAACGGGCCGCAGCGGGCCGCGGTCACCCACGCCGGCTCGCCGCTGCTGATCGTGGCCGGCGCGGGTTCGGGCAAGACCCGGGTGCTGACCAACCGCATCGCCTACCTGCTCGCCGCCCGTGACGTGCATCCCGGGCAGATCATCGCGATCACGTTCACCAACAAGGCGGCCGGCGAGATGAAGGAGCGGGTGGCCGCGCTGGTCGGGGGGCGGGCCCGGCTGATGTGGGTCTCCACCTTCCACTCCGCCTGCGTGCGGATCCTGCGCGCCGAGCACGAGCACGCCGGGCTGAAGTCGACCTTCTCCATCTACGACGCGGACGACTCCCGCCGGCTGATGCAGATGGTCGCCCGCGAGCTGGACCTGGACCCCAAGCGCTACTCGCCCCGCGTGCTGGCCGCGCAGGTGAGCAACCTGAAGAACGAGCTGGTCGACCCGGAAACATTCGAAGCCCGCGCGGCCGGGCCGCAGCAGCGCACCCTCGCCGAGGCGTACACCCTGTACCAGCGGCGCCTCACCGAGGCGCACGCGCTCGACTTCGACGACCTCATCATGCGTACGGTGCACCTGCTGCAGTCGCATCCACAGGTGGCCGAGGCATACCGGCGCCGGTTCCGGCACGTCCTGGTCGACGAGTACCAGGACACCAACCACGCGCAGTACGTGCTCATCAAGGAGCTGGTGGGCCCGCCGGGCGGCGACCCGCCGCCGGGCGAGCTGTGCGTGGTCGGGGACGCGGACCAGTCCATCTACGCGTTCCGCGGCGCCACCATCCGCAACATCCTGGAGTTCGAGCGGGACTTCACCGACGCCCGCACCATCCTGCTGGAGCAGAACTACCGCTCCACCCAGACCATCCTCAACGCGGCGAACGCGGTCATCGACCGCAACACCGCGCGCAAGCCGAAGCGCCTGTGGAGCGAGCAGGGCCGCGGTGAGCAGATCGTCGGGTACGTGGCGGACACCGAGCACGCCGAGGCGGACTGGGTGGCCCGCCAGATCGAGCAGCTGTGCTCGACCGGCCGGGCCCGCCCGGGGGACGTGGCCGTCTTCTACCGCACCAACGCGCAGTCGCGGGTCTTCGAGGAAATGTTCATCCGGGCCGGCCTGCCGTACAAAGTGGTCGGTGGGGTGCGCTTCTACGAGCGCAAGGAGGTCCGCGACGCGCTGGCCTACCTGCGGGCCGCCATCAACCCCGACGACACGGTGAGCATCCGGCGGATCCTCAACACGCCCAAGCGCGGCATCGGCGACCGGGCCCAGGCGAGCGTGGAGGCACTGTCGACAAGAGACCGCATCTCGTTCGGGGCCGCGCTGGCCAAGGCGGCCGACGCGCCGGGCATCTCGACCCGGGCGGTGAACGCGATCGGCGATTTCGTGTCCATGCTGGACGAGCTGCGTGAGCTTGCCACCACGGCGCCGCCGGAGGAGGTGCTCGAGGCGGCGCTGCACCGCTCCGGCTACCTGGACGAGCTGGAGGACAACCAGGATCCGCAGGAGGCCGGCCGGGTGGAGAACCTGCAGGAGCTGGTCAGCGTGGCCCGGGAGTACACCGAACGGGCCCGCACGCTGGAGGAGACGCCCAGCGTGGCCGGCTTTCTGGAGCAGGTGGCGCTGGTCGCCGACGCGGACGAGGTGCCCACCGACGACCCGGAGCACCAGGGCGTGGTCACCCTGATGACGCTGCACACCGCCAAGGGCCTGGAGTTCCCGGTGGTCTTCCTGACCGGCCTGGAGGAGGGGGTCTTCCCGCACCTGCGGTCGATGACCGACAACGCCGAACTGGAGGAGGAGCGGCGCCTGGCGTACGTGGGGATCACCCGGGCCCGGCAGCGGCTGTACCTGTCCCGGGCGGTGACCCGGTCGGCCTGGGGACAGCCGCAGTACAACCCGGCGTCGCGGTTCCTCGACGAGCTGCCCCGGGAGCTGGTGCACTGGGAGCGGTCCGAGGCGGCGTACACCTCATGGTCGGGCAGCGGGACCGGGGTCGGCGGTCGGGCGCCGTTCGTCGGCGGGACGGCGAAGGCGAGCCGCCTGGCCGAGCGGCTGGGCGTGGACGCCAGCAAGCTCGCCACCGCCAGCGACCTGCCCTCGGTGCCGGCCCTGCAGCCGGGCGACCGGGTCAACCACCAGCGGCACGGCATGGGCCGGGTACTGGCGGTGGAAGGGTACGGGGCCCGCGCGCAGGCGCAGATCGACTTCGGCGACCAGGTGATGTGGCTGGTGCTGCGGCACGCCCCGATCGAGAAGCTGTAGCGCTACCGGGTCGAGAAGCTGGAAAGCTACTGGCCGTCGAGGACGTCGCCGAAGACGGTCTCGATGCCGAGCTGGATGTCCACGCCGTGCGCCCGCATCCACGGGATCGGGTCGGTGGGCGTGCCGTCCACGTGCACCTCGAAGTGCAGGTGGGAGCCGAACGAGTGGCCGGTGTTGCCGACCAGGCCGATCACGTCGCCGGCGTTCACCTTCTGGCCCACCTTCACCAGCAGCTTCGAGGAGTGGCCGTAGATGGTCTCGATGCCGTTGCCGTGGTCGATGATGATCGCGTTTCCGTACCCGCCGTACCAGCTGGCCAGCTTGACCGTGCCGGCGTGCACGGCCTTGTACGGGGTGCCCTCGGCGATGGCGAGGTCGACGCCGGCGTGCAGGCGACCCCAGCGCATCCCGTACGGCGAGGTGAACCGGTAGCCGTCTTCCAGGGGCAGGACCCAGGCATCCGGGGCGGCCTGGGTCAGCGAGGTGGTCAGGCCGGCGCCGTCACGGTCGTTGGCCCGGGAGGCGCGCTCGGCCGCGTCGGCGCGCGCCGCGAGCTGGGTGGCGGTCTCGGCGTCCACCCCGAGGTTCTTCAGGGCGGCCGGGTCGACGTCCTTCGCGTTCGGCATCGCCGCACCGGCGACCCCGGCCACCGCGCCCGCGCCGACGAAGGCGGTGGCGACGACGGCCACGTACCGGCCGCGCGAAGGGGAGGGGGCGCGTCGCCGACCGCGATAGCGGTCATGCTCATCAGGCAGACGGTCCTGACGCACGCACACCCTCCGTCGTCGGTTGCGGTGCGGCCCGCCGTACCCGGGTCGGCTGCCCTGGTGACGGTGGCCGCGTCGTCATCTGGGCGAGGCTCGGATGACAACCGCAGGACACCGTAGCCAATCTGTTATGCGGCCCACAAGTCGGCTCGCCAAAAAGCCATTGCCGGCTGTGACGAAGCAACCTGGATTGACCGATTTCGTCGCCATTTATGAATGAGGTGCTTGTGACAATAAGTAGCCACGCAGGCACCTGCTGTCATGACAATGCCTTACAAAGAGTAAGGTGTGAGTTACTGAAATGGCCTGCCCGTGAGTCGGCCCGGCAGGTTACCGTTCGTTCAGGAGCCGGCCTCGCGGAGGCGGGCAGGCACGGGTGAAGGTAGGAGACGGGTGAGCGCGCGGATTCGGGTTGTGGTGGCCAAGCCAGGGCTGGACGGGCACGACCGCGGGGCGAAGGTGGTGGCGCGGGCGCTGCGCGACGCCGGCATGGAGGTCATCTACACCGGGCTGCACCAGACGCCGGAGCAGATCGTGGAGGCCGCGATCCAGGAAGACGCGGACGCGGTCGGCCTCTCTGTGCTCTCCGGCGCACACATGACGCTCTTCCGGCGGGTGCTGGAGCTGCTGCGCGAGCGCGGCGCGGAGGACATCGTGGTCTTCGGCGGGGGCATCATCCCGGACGCCGACATCCCGGAGCTGACCAAAATGGGTGTGGCCAAGATCTTCACGCCGGGGGCGAGCACGCAGTCCATCGTCGAGTGGGTGCGGGAGCGGATCGGCCGGGACGCGGAGACCGGTGACGGAGTCGTGGCGACGCCCGTGCGGTAGCTCCCATACCCCGTACCCGGCTGGCGGCCCGCCGTACCGCCGTGGTTAGGCTGCGGGCGAGGGCCCGGTGCGCGTGGACGGCGCGGCCACCGCAATCGACGTCCATTGCGGGGACGGGCAACGCGCAACAGTGGCGACAGGCAATCTCGGCCGGCCGGTGCCGGCGGAGTAGATCAGGAGTGGGACGCGGGACGTGGACCTGTACGAGTACCAGGGGCGCGAGCTGTTCAGCCGGCACGGCCTGCCGGTGCTGGACGGCGGTGTCGCCAGTACCCCTGAGGAGGCCCGCGCGATCGCCGAGCGGCTCGGCGGCCGGGTGGTGGTCAAGGCCCAGGTGAAGACCGGGGGCCGGGGCAAGGCCGGCGGGGTGAAGCTCGCCGAGAGCGTGGACGAGGCGGTGGCCCGGGCCACCGAGATCCTTGGCATGGACATCAAGGGCCACACCGTGCACAAGGTCATGCTCACCGTGACCGCCGACATTGCCGAGGAGTACTACCTCTCCTATCTGCTCGACCGGGCCAACCGGACCTTCCTCTGCATCGCCAGCGTGGCCGGCGGCATGGAGATCGAGCAGGTCGCCGAAGAGACGCCGGAGAAGGTGGCGAAGGTCGCGATCGACGCCACGGTCGGCGTGGACGAGGCGAAGGCGCGGGAGATCGTCGAGGCCGCGGGCTTCCCGCTGGAGGTGCGCGACCAGGTGGTGGCGATCGCGGTGAAGCTGTGGCACGCCTTCGTGACCGAGGACGCCACCCTGGTCGAGGTGAACCCGCTGGCCAAGACTCCGGACGGTCGGGTGCTCTGCCTGGACGCGAAGGTGACCCTGGACGACAACGCCGCCATCCGCCACCCGGACCACGAGGCGATGGTGGACCGCTCGGCGGTCGACCCGCTGGAGCAGCGGGCCAAGGAGAAGGACCTCAACTACGTCAAGCTGGACGGCGAGGTCGGCGTCATCGGCAACGGCGCCGGGCTGGTCATGTCCACTCTGGACGTCGTGGCCTACGCCGGCGAGGAGTACGGCGGGGTGCGGCCGGCCAACTTCCTGGACATCGGCGGCGGCGCGAGCGCCGCGGTGATGGCCAACGGGCTGGAGATCGTGCTGGCCGACCCGTCGGTGAAGTCGGTGTTCGTCAACGTCTTCGGCGGCATCACCGCGTGCGACGAGGTGGCCAACGGCATCCTGCAGGCGCTGCAGCTGCTCGCCGACCGCGGCGAGGAGGTCACCAAGCCGCTGGTGGTGCGGCTGGACGGCAACAACGCCGAGGCGGGCCGGGCCATCCTGGACGGCGCCGCCAACCCGCTGGTCCAGCGGGTGGACACAATGGACGGTGCCGCCAAGCGCGCGGCCGAGCTTGCCGCGGGGAAGTGAGCCGACAATGGCTATCTGGTTGACGAAGGATTCCAAGGTCATCGTCCAGGGCATCACCGGGTCCGAGGGCTCCAAGCACACCCGGCGGATGCTGCGTGCGGGGACGAACGTGGTCGGCGGCACCAACCCGCGCAAGGCCGGGCAGTACGTCGAGTTCGACGGCACCAGGACGCCGGTCTTCGCGAGCGTGGCCGACGCGATGGCGCAGACCGGGGCGGACGTCTCGGTGATGTTCGTGCCGGCCGCCTTCACCAAGGCCGCGATGATCGAGGCGATCGACGCCGGGATCCCGCTGGCCGTGGTGATCACCGAGGGGGTGCCGGTGCACGACACCACCGCCGCCTGGGCGTACAACCTGGCGCGCGGCGCCCGGACCCGCATCATCGGCCCCAACTGCCCGGGCATCGCGTCGCCGGGCGCGTCCAACGCCGGCATCATCCCGGCGGACATCACCGGGCCGGGCCGCATCGGCCTGGTCAGCAAGTCCGGCACGCTGACCTACCAGATGATGTACGAGCTGCGCGACATCGGCTTCTCCACCTGTGTCGGCATCGGCGGCGACCCGGTGATCGGGACCACCCACATCGACGCGCTGGCCGCGTTCCAGGAGGACCCGGAGACCGACGCGATCGTGATGATCGGTGAGATCGGCGGGGACGCCGAGGAGCGGGCCGCGGAGTTCATCAAGGCGAACGTGACCAAGCCGGTGGTGGCGTACATCGCCGGCTTCACCGCGCCGCCCGGCAAGACGATGGGCCACGCCGGCGCGATCATCTCCGGCTCCTCGGGCACCGCGGAGGCGAAGAAGGTGGCGCTGGAGGCGGCGGGCGTGAAGGTGGGCAAGACGCCCTCGGAGACCGCCCGGCTGATGCGCGAGATCATGAGCTGAGGCAGCCCGACCTGGTGTCGTGACCCGGTGCGGACCCGCCGGCGTGGAAAAGTAGGCGGTGATGCCAGGTCGTGATGCTCCCGTGCCCCAGCCCCCCCGGCACACCGGCGGGGCCGGCGATGCCCACGGCGCGCGGTCCGCAGTGGACCCGGAGGAGCTGCTCGCCGCCAGAGAGGACGCCCACCTGGCCGCCCGCCGGGCAGCGCCCGCCCAGCGCCGCCCCGAGGAGGCCGCCGGGCCGGCACCGGGGCGGGCCAGCCGCGCCGCCGCCGTCGCGCCGGGGCGGGGCCCGCGGGCGCCC
>JADGHA010000227.1 GCA_019689695.1 Micromonosporaceae bacterium
CCGCCCTCGCCGTGCCGCCGAAGGCCGACCCGCCGCCCCTCCCCGAGCCACCCCCAGCGCGTACTCTCCGGGAGATCCTGCGGCTGGTCACCAACGACCCCCGGTACGGGCTCGCCGCGCTGGCGCTGTTCTCGGTGACGGCCGTGTTCGGCCTGGACGGGTCGGTGCTGCCGTGGCTGTGGGCGGACCTGGTGGACGGCGCCGGCGGAATGGCCTGGCCGGCGGCCGGCATCATCGCCGCGCTGCTGCTGACCGCACCGCTGCCGTACTACACCGCCCGGTGGTTCCCGGAATGGTGGGTGCGGCAGATGCTGCGGATCAGCCTGCGCCTGGTGCACGGCCAGACCGGGCCCCGCCGGGTCAGCGCGCACACCCCGGCCGAGGTGGTCGCCCAGGGCGGCGACACCGAGCGGGTGGTGATCCTCGCCGACAACATGGTCGACCAGTTCGGCTGCCTGGTCATTCTGGTCGCGATGACGCTGGTCTCGGGCACCGTCGTCCCGGCGCTGTTCTTCCTCGGCACGATGGTCGTCTCCGGGGCGGCCGCCCCCCGGGGCGGGCCGGGGCGGGCCGCCGCCGCGCGGGGCCCGGGGGCGCCCCGCGCCGCGTTCGCGACCGCGCTGGTGTCGTCGCTGTCCGCCGCCCGGACGGTGAAGCTGGCCGGGGCCACCCGGCCCGTCCTGGCGCACCTGGCCCGGCTGGACGCGGCGCGCAGCGAGCGGCAGCGGCGCGAGATCGCCGTGCAGGTCTGGTCCCGGTCGACACCGTCGGTGGCCAGCGGGCTGCTGCCGGTGGGTGCGTGGGCGCTGCTGCTGGCCGGCCAACTCTCCCCGGGGGCGACGCTGGTCGCGGTCTCCACGCTCGGCGCGGCCCGGTGGTTCGCCTGGACCACCGCGTCCCTGGTGTCCCAGCTGCCGTCCGCCCGGGTGTGGACCCGACGCACCGTCGCCATGACCGGCGTCGGCGCCTACTCGGCGGCGGTGCCGGGAGTGGACCTCTCCGCGGGGACCGCGCCGGCGCCGCCGGCCGCGCCGCGGCACCCGCTGCACCGGCTGGAGCTGTCCGGGTTCACCGCGGTGCACGAGGACGGGACGGTGGGCGTGCGGGGCATCGACCTTACTGTCGAACGTGGACAGCTGGTGCTCGTGGTCGGCCCGGTCGGCTCGGGCAAGTCGTCCCTGCTGCGCGCGCTGGCCGGCATCGTCCACCACACCGGCGCGCTGCGCTGGAACGGCCAGCTGGTCACCGAGCCGGAGCTGTTCCTGCGGCCCAACCAGATCGGCTACGTCGGGCAGCTGCCGCGGGTGCTCTCCGGCACGGTGGGCGACAACATCCAGCTGGGCCACCAGGTGGACGCGGCCAGCGCGGTGTCCACCGCCCAGCTGGACCACGATCTGGCCGCCGCTACCGGAAGTCACGCCGGGGCCGCGGGAGGTAACAGCGGTCTGGGGCTGCTGATCGGGCACAAGGGCACCCGGCTCTCCGGCGGGCAGCTGCAGCGGCTGGCCCTGGCCCGGGCACTCGCCCCCCGCACCGAGCTGCTCATCGCCGACGACGTGTCCTCCGCACTCGACGTCACCACCGAGCTGGAGCTGTGGCGGGCACTGCGCGCACACGGGGTGACCGTGGTCGGCTCCACCTCGAAGCGGGCTGCCCTGGCCCAGGCCGACAAGGTGTTGGTGCTGCTCGCCGGCACCGCGGTGGCCCAGGGCACCTGGGCCGAACTGGCCGACGAGTGGGGCCACCTCGCGGGGTAGCGAATCTCATCTTGACGCCGTGTGATCTCGATCACTAGGTTGCCACAGTGGCCCGAAAATGCCGGGCGACGAAGGCGTCAACTTCCGGAAAGCTACCGATCAGAAGGCAAGCGACAGGACGGGACGAACGCGTCATGCGACATGCGAGGCTGGCCAGGGGTGTCGTGTGCGTCATCGCCGCGGCAGGGTTGTTCGCGACCTCCGGCTGCGGCGCGGTGCTCGGCACCGCGGGACCCGCGGCCGGCTCCCGCAACCGCATCCAGGTGTGGGCGCTGCAGGACCCGCAGAACCAGCCGGTCATCGAGGCCGGCATCAGGGCGTACAACCGCTCGGCGATCATCGGGGCCGAGCTGCTCACCTACGTCAACGACGCGTACAAGCAGAAGCTGCAGGTGTCGATGGGCTCGCCGAACCCACCGGACGTCTTCTTCAACTGGGGTGGCGGTAACCTCGCCCAGTTCGTCCGGGCGGGCAACGTGGTCGACCTGACCACCCGGCTGGAGCGCGACCCGAACGCGAACATCTTCCTGGACAGCGTCATGAAGGTCGGCCAGGTGGACGGCCGGCAGTACGGGTTGCCGATGAACGGCATCCAGCCGGTGGTGCTGTTCTACAACAAGAAGGTCTTCGCCGACGCCCGCGTCAAGCCACCGACCACCTTCGACGAACTGCTGTCGCTCGTGGACATCTTCAAGGACCGGGACATCACCCCGATCGCGCTGCCCGGCGCCCAGGGGTGGACCGAGCTGATGTACCTGGAGTACCTGCTGGACCGGGTCGGCGGGCCGGAGAAGTTCGCCGCCATCGCCGCCGACAAGCCCGACGCCTGGCGCGACCCGGCGGTGCTGCGCGCCCTGACCATGTGCCAGGACCTGGCCAAGCGGGGCGCCTTCGGCAAGAACTTCGCGTCCATCAACTACGACAACACCGGCGCGTCACGGTTGTTCGCCACCGGAAAGGCGGCGATGTTCCTGATGGGTAGCTGGGAGTACAGCAGCCAGGCGAGCAACAACCCCGAGTTCGTCCGCAGCGGCAACCTTGGCTGGGTGCCGTTCCCGAAGGTCGACGGCGGCGCCGGAGACCCGAAGAACGTGGTGGGCAACCCGAGCAACTACTTCTCGGTGACCAGCCGGTCGTCGCACCGGGATGCGGCGGTCAACTTCGTGGTCTCCATGGTCACCTCGAAGGAGTACATCTCGGCACTGATCGACGCCGGGCAGGTGCCGGCGGTGAAGGGCGTGGACAAGCAGCTGGCCACCAGCGCCAACGCCGACTTCGCCACCTTCACCTACCGCATGGTGGCCGACGCCAAGGCGTTCACCCAGTCCTGGGACCAGGCGTTGAGCCCGTCCGTCGCCAGCGAGCTGCTGACCAACCTGCAGAAGCTGTTCCTGTCCGACATCTCACCGCAGCAGTTCGTCACGGCGATGGAGAAGGCCAAGTGAGTGCAAGGTCGCAGCGGCCCGGGTTCGGCTGGGCCGCGCCCGCCACAGTGTTCTTCGTGGCGTTCGGCATCCTGCCGATCGCGATCGTGGCGTACCTGAGCCTGACCCGCTGGAACGGTCTGGGCTCGCCGGAGTGGGCCGGCCTGGAGAACTGGCGGGCGCTGCCGGACGACCCGGACGCGCTCAAC
Source organism: Micromonosporaceae bacterium (assembly GCA_019689695.1). Classification (GTDB taxonomy): domain Bacteria; phylum Actinomycetota; class Actinomycetes; order Mycobacteriales; family Micromonosporaceae; genus JADGHA01. Next base: position 3,391 of record JADGHA010000227.1, read on the forward strand.
GGGATCAAGGTGACCTTCCTGCTCACCCTGCTCTGTTGGCTGATCCAGACCCCGGTGTCGCTGCTGCTCGGTGTGTGGTCGGCCGGCCGGCAGCGCTCCCGGGCGATACTGTCCACAGTGTTCTTCCTGCCGCTGCTGCTGTCCACCACGGCGATCGCGCTGACCTGGCTGTCCTTTCTGGACCCGAACTTCGGGCTCGCCGCCAGCCTGGGCGGGTCCAGCCTGCTCAGCTCGCCCCACCAGGCGCTGTACGCGGTGGCGTTCGTCATCGCCTGGCAGTTCGTGCCCTTCCACACCCTGCTCTACCAGGCCGCCGCCCGGCAGATCCCGACCAGCATGTACGAGGACGCCGAGCTGGCCGGCGCGAACACGCTGCGCCAGTTCTTCGCCATCACGCTGCCGCAGCTGCGCAACACGATCATCGCCTCGTCGGTGCTGATCGTCGTCGGCTCGCTGACCTACTTCGAGTCGATCCTGCTGCTCACCGGCGGCGGACCGGGTACCGCCACCCGGGTGCTGCCACTGCACATGTACATCAAGGGATTCGTCGGCTTCGACATGGGCTTCGCCAGTGCCCTGGCGGTGCTGCTGGTGGCGGTCGGCACACTGCTGTCGGTGCTGATCGTGCGGTCCACCGGCTACTACCGGATGGCCAGTGACCGGGAGGGGTTCCTGTGACCGGGCTTGCGAGCGATCCATTGTCGAGCGACCGGCGGCGTCGTGCCGTCGGCGACGGGAGGCTGCGGTGAGCGAGTTCGCGGGCGGACCATCATTCCGGGACCGGCACGGCCAGCCGGCGGCGGGCCGGGCCGTCCCGCAGTCGCGGGCGATGGCGCGGCAGCCGGTCTATCCGCCGGCGACCGGCCGCCCGGGCTACCCGCCGGCGGTGCAGCAGCCGACCTACCCCGCGCCCAGGCCGACGCTGCCCCCGCTGCGCCACGGCGGCCGGCCCGCGGTGACCGCGAGGCCCGCCCCCTTCCGGGTGGCCCGGCACGTCCCGCCGCGCCGCCGCTGGCCGAACCGGTTCGGCCCGCTGGGCCGGTCCGGCGGCGTGCTCAGCGCGCTCGGCGCCGCCATCTGGTTCGTGGTGGTGGCCGCGCCGCTCTACTTCATCGCCATCACCAGCCTGCGCACCTCCGACGCGTACGTCACCGAGGGCGCCCTGCACCCACCGTCCTCGATCACGCTGGACAACTTCGGCAAGGTGCTCGACCTGGGCTTCGGGCAATTCCTGGCCAACAGCGCCGCGGTCACCATCGCCACCGTGGTGTTCGTCCTCGCCATGGCGCTGCCCGCCTCGTACAGCATCGTGCGCAGCCGCAGCCGCTCGGTCCAGCTGGCGTTCAGCATCTTCCTGCTCGGCCTGGCCATCCCGGCCCAGGCGGTGATCATCCCGCTCTACCTCATCATCACCCGCCTGCACCTGTACGACTCGCTGACCGCGATCGTCCTGCCCACGGTGGCGTTCTCCCTGCCGGTGGCGATGGTGGTCTTCACCAGCCACCTGCGGGACATCCCGAAAGAGCTGTACGAGTCGATGATCATGGACGGCGGGACGCCCAGGTCGATCTTCTTCCAGCTGGTCGTGCCCTCGTCGCGCCCCGCCCTGGTCAGCGTCGGCATCTACAGTGGACTGAATGCGTGGAACGGCTTCATCTTCCCGCTGGTGTTCACCCAGAGCCGGGAGCGGCAGGTGGTCCCGCTGGGCCTGTGGAACTTCCAGAGCCAGTTCGGCACCGACGTGCCCGGCCTGTTCGCCGCGGTGATCATCTCCTCGGTGCCGGTGTTCGCGCTCTACCTGTTCGGCCGCCGGCACCTGCTGCACGGCCTGGCCGCCGGGTACCGCTGAGCGGGCTCACCGACACCAGCTCGGGCCGGAGCGCGAAGCTGCCGGATCCGGCGCCCGGTGGCGTGGAACACCGCGTTGGCGATCGCCGCCGCTGCGGCCGCCACGCCGATCTCGCCGCAGCCCTCGACCGCGAGCGGGTCGCCAACTTGCCCGACGTAGCGGCGAATATTCCCGACATTGGCCATGTCGATCATGGTGACCCGGCGCGTCTCACCGCGGCGAGACGCGCCGGATCACCCGTGATCGCCCAGCGCCGGCGGTCAGGCCCGGCCCTCGAAGGCGTCCACCAGCCCCTTGATCTCGATCTTGCTCATGCCGAGCATCGCCTTCGTCGCCCGGCCGGCCTTCTCCCGGTCCGGGTCGCCCAGCAGCTGGAACAGGACGGTCGGGACGATCTGCCAGGACAGCCCGTACCTGTCCTTCAGCCAGCCGCACGGGCCCGGCTCGCCGCCGTCGCTCAGCGCCGCCCACAGGCGGTCCACCTCCGCCTGGTCCTCGCGTGTGACGAGCAACGAGATCGCCTCGGTGAACTTGTGGTGAGGGCCGCCGTTGAACGCGACGAACGGCCTGCCGTCCAGCTCGAAGCTCACTGTCATCACGGTGCCCTCCGGCCCCGGCCCATCCGCGCCGTACCGGCTCACGTCGGTGATCCGGGAGTTGGGGAAGAGGGCGACGTACTGGTTGGCCGCCTCTTCGGCCTGGTTGTCGAACCACAGGAACGGCGTGATCCCCTGCATCGTGGTGCTCCTCGTGTCTCGGTGTCGCGGGCCCTGTGCCCGATCTACCCGGGCGTCGAGCAGGCCCGCCCCGAATCGACACCCGCCGCCGAGTTTTTTTCCCGACCCGGATGGCACGTTTCGACCCGCCCGGCCCGGCGTACGGGACCGGCATGTCACGTGTCCTGATCACCGGTTCCGCCGACGGGCTCGGGCAGCTCGCCGCCCGCCTGCTGGTCGACGCCGGCCATCAGGTCGTGCTGCACGCCCGCAACCCCAGGCGCGGCAGCCAGGCCCTGGCCGGCGTGCCCGGCGCGGACGGCGTCCTGCTCGGCGACCTGAGCAGCATCGAGGAGACCCGCGGGCTGGCCGAGCAGGCCAACGCGTCCGGCCGCTTCGACGCGATCATCCACAACGCCGGGGTCGGTTACCGGGAGTACGACCGGGTGATCACCAAGGACGGGCTGGCCCACGTCTTCGCCGTCAACGTGCTCGCCCCGTACCTGCTCACCGCCCTGATCGACCCGCCGGCCCGGCTGATCTACCTCAGCTCCGGAATGCACCGCAGCGGCGATCCGGACCTCAGCGACCTGCAGTGGGAGCGCCGGGCGTGGAACGGGACGCAGGCGTACGCCGACTCCAAGCTGTTCGTCGCGGCACTCGGGTTCGCGGTGGCGCGCCAGTGGCCGCACGTGCTGGCCAACACGGTCGAGCCGGGCTGGGTCTCCACCCGGACCGGCGGCGCCCGCGCTCCCGACGACCTGGCCCAGGGCCACCTCACCCAGGCCTGGCTGGCCACCAGCGACCACCCGGACGCCACGGTCACCGGCGGCTACTTCTACCACCAGCGCCGGCGGGAGCCGCACCCCGCCGCGCGGGACCGGGCCGTGCAGGACGGGCTGCTCGCCGCCTGCGCCGAGCTGACCGGAACGCCCCTGCCGGCGCCGCCGGCCGCGCCGGCCGCGGCCGGCCGGCACGCGGC
>JADGHA010000228.1 GCA_019689695.1 Micromonosporaceae bacterium
GAGGACATCAGTCGATGAGCTCGTACGCCGGTAGGGTGAGGAACTCCACCAGCTCGTCGGCGAGCGTCACCCGCTCGAACAGCTTGCGGGCGTCGTCGAAGCGGCCGGCGGCGAACGCCGCGTCACCGATCCGCTCGCGGATCTTCGCCAGCTCCTCGTCCTCGATCCGCCGCACCAGGTCGGCGGTGACCTGCTCGCCGGTGTCCAGGCGGACCCCGTGGCGCAGCCACTGCCAGATCTGCGACCGCGAGATCTCCGCAGTCGCCGCGTCCTCCATCAGGTTGTTGATGGCCGCCGCGCCGTTGCCCCGCAGCCACGACTCGATGTACTGCAGGCCGACCGAGACGTTGGTGCGCAGCCCCGCCTCGGTCATCGGGCCGGGGGTGATCTCCAGCAGCGCCGCCGCGTCGACCCGCACGTCGTCGCGCTGCCGCTCGACCTGGTTGGGCCGGTCGCCGAGCACCCGGTCGAAGACCTCCCGGCACACCGGCACCAGGTCCGGGTGGGCCACCCAGGAGCCGTCGAAGCCGTCCGCCGCCTCGCGCTCCTTGTCCTCCCGGACCTTGGCCAGCGCCACCTCGTTGATCTCCGGGTCCCGGCGACTCGGGATGAACGCGGCCATGCCGCCCATGGCGAACGCGCCGCGCCGGTGGCAGGTGGCCACCAGCAGTTCGGTGTACGCCCGCATGAACGGCGCGGTCATGGTGACGGAACCGCGGTCGGGCAGCACCGCCGGCACGTTCTTGATGATGCTGAACAGGTAGTCCCACCGGCCGGCGTTCAGCCCGGAGGCGTGCTCGCGCAGCTCGTACAGGATCTCGTCCATCTCGAACGCGGCCGGGATGGTCTCGATCAGCACGGTGGCCCGGATGGTGCCGCGCGGGATGCCCAGCGCGTCCTGGGCGTGGTTGAACACGTCGTTCCACAGCCGCGCCTCCAGGTGGCTCTCCATCTTCGGCAGGTAGAAGTACGGTCCGCTGCCGCGGTTGAGCTGCTCCCGGGCGTTGTGGAAGAAGTAGAGGCCGAAGTCGACCAGGGCGGCCGCCGCCGGGGCGCCGTCGACCTGGAAGTGTCGCTCGTCCAGGTGCCAGCCGCGGGGACGCACCACGATGGTCGGCAGCGGGCCGTCGTTCAGCGCGTAGTGCCGGCCGTCCGGCGCGTCGTAGGAGATGGTCCGGCGCACCGCCTCGTACAGGTTGACCTGGCCAGCAATCACATTGGACCAGTGCGGGGTGTTGGCGTCCTCCAGGTCGGCCAGCCACACCTTGGCGCCGGAGTTGAGCGCGTTGATGGTCATCTTCCGCTCGGTCGGCCCGGTGATCTCCACCCGCCGGTCGGTCAGGTCGGCCGGCGCCGGAGCCACCCGCCACTCCGCCTCGCGCACCTGGCGGGTCTCCGGCAGGAAGTCCAGCGGCCGGCCGGACGCGCGCCGCTGCGCCCGGCGGGCCAGCAGCTCGGTGCGTCGGCCGCCGAACCGCCGCTGGAGGTCAACCACGAACTGCCGCGCCTCTGGTGTCAAGACCTCAATCATCGCCCCAGTATCACCCGATCAGGTGCTCCGGCCGTACCGGTACCCGGGTCAGCGGCCGGCCGGTGGCGGCCCGGATCGCGGCCACCACCGCGGGCGTCGACGAGATGGCCGGCGGCTCGCCCACGCCGCGCAGCCCGTACGGCGCGTGCGGGTCGGCCAGCTCCAGCACCTCCACGTGCATCGGCGGCACGTCGAGGATGGTGGGGATCAGGTAGTCGGTGAACGACGGGTTGCGGACCATCCCGTCCACCACCTGGATCTCCTCCATCACCGCCAGCCCCAGGCCCTGCGCGGTGCCGCCGTGGATCTGGCCCACCACCGCCTGCGGGTTGACCGCCTTGCCCACGTCCTGGGCGGTGGCGATCTCGACCACCCGGACCAGCCCGAGCTCCACATCGACGTCCACCGTCGCCCGGTGCGCCGCGAACGCGTACTGGACGTGCGCGTCGCCCTGCCCGGTGTGCGGATCGAGCGGGCTGGTCGGCCGGTGCCGCCACTCGACGGTCTCCTCGATCGGGTCGTCACCCAGTACCTCGGCCAGGTCGGCGACCACACCGTCGACCGAGACGACCTTCCCGCCGGCGAGCCAGAGCCCGGCCGGATCCCGGGCCAGCCGGGCGAACAGCCGCTGGCGTACCGCCGCGCAGGCAGCCCGTACCGCCCCTCCGGTCATGTACGTCTGGCGCGAGGCCGAGGAGGAGCCGGCGCTGCCGACCGAGGTGTCCGCGGTCGCCACGACCACCCGCTCCACGCCGAGCTCGGTGCGAGCCACCTGAGCCTGCACGGTGACCAGGCCCTGGCCCACCTCCGCGGCGGCGGTGTGCACGAACGCGACCGGCTCACCGGAGATGAGCTCCAGGCGTACCCGGGCAGTGGCGTAGTCGTCGAAGCCCTCGGAGAAGCAGACGTTCTTGATGCCGATGGCGTACCCGACGCCGCGCACCACGCCCTCGCCATGCGTGGTGTTCCCGACGCCGCCGGGCAGCAGCCGCGGGTCGTCCGAGCGGGGCGGCGCGGGCGGGGCCGCCTGGACCCGCCGCAGCAGCTCGGCGACCGGGGCCGGGCCGTCGACCACCTGCCCGGTCGGCATCCGGGCGCCCTCCCGCAGCGCGTTGCGGATACGCACCTCGACCGGATCCAGTCCGGCCGCCGCGGCCAGCTTGTCCATCTGCGACTCGTACGCAAAGCACGCCTGGACCGCGCCGAAGCCGCGCATCGCGCCGCATGGCGGGTTGTTGGTGTACGCGACGTACGCATCCATCACCACGTTCGGCACGTCGTACGGGCCGATGCCCAGGGTGGCGGCGTTGGCCACCACCGCCGCCGAGCTGGAGGCGTACGCCCCGCCGTCGAGCATGATGCGCGCCTTGACGTAGACCAGCCGGCCGTCGCGGGTGGCGCCGTGCTCGTAGCGCAGCTTGGCCGGGTGGCGGTGCACGTGGCCGAGGAACGACTCCTCGCGCCCGTACACCATCTTCACGGGGCGGCCAGTGCGCAGCGCGAGCATGCAGGCATGCACCTGCATGGAGATGTCCTCACGGGCGCCGAACGCGCCGCCGACGCCGGCGAGCGTGAGCCGGACCAGCGCCGGCGGCAGGCCGAGGCAGGCGGCCACCTGCCGCTGGTCCGCGTGCAGCCACTGGGTGGCCAGGTAGAGGTCCACGCCGCCGTCGGCGGCCGGCACCGCCAGCCCCGCCTCCGGGCCCAGAAACGCCTGGTCCTGCATGCCGACCTCGTACTCGCCGGTGACCACGAGCTCGGCGGTGGCGTCCGGGTCGCCCCGGCGGATCGGCACGTGCCGCAGTACCTGACCGTCCTCGGCCTCGGTCACCGGCGGCAGGACCTGGTAGGAGACCGCGATTCGGGCGGCGGCGCGCCGGGCGGTCTCCGGGTGGTCGGCGGCGACGATGGCGACCGGTTCCCCGGCATAGCGCACCTCGTCGATGGCGAGCACCGGCTGGTCGGCGATCTCCAGCCCGTACCGCTTGCTTCCCGGGACATCCTCGTGGGTGAGCACGGCGTGAACCCCCGGCACCCGCAGGGCTTCAGTGATGTCGATGCCGAGGATCCGGGCGTGCGGGTGCGGGCTGCGCAGCGTGGCGCCCCAGAGCATGCGGTCGGCCCACAGGTCGGAGGCGAAGGCGAACTCGCCGCGCACCTTGAGCGCGCCGTCCGGCCGGGCGGCGCTGTCCCCCACGCCGCCGGTGACCCGGGTCTGCAGCAGCTGCTTCATCGCAACCGCTCCGAGATCCGCCGCAACCACCGGGCGAGATCCTGCTCGCCGGCGGTCAGCAGCACACCGTCCGCAACGATGGTGCGGCCGCCGACCATCAGCCGGGCCAGCGGCGCGGGCGGCCCGAGCACCAGCGCGGCCACCGGGTCGGCGATGCCGGCGTGGCCCAGCCCGTCCAGCCGCCACAGCGCCAGGTCGGCGAGCTTGCCCACCTCCACCGAGCCGATCTCGTCGTCGCGGCCCAGGCAGCGGGCCCCGCCGATGGTGGCCAGCGCCAGCGCCTGCCTGACGTCCAGTGCGGACGGCCCGCCGCGCAGCCGGGCGGCGAGCAGCGCCTGGCGCAGCTCGGCGCCGAGCTGCCCGGCCTCGTGCGAGGCCGCGCCGTCCACGCCGAGGCCGACCGGGGCACCGGCGTCGAGCAGGTCGCGGACGCGGGCGACACCGGCGCCGAGCCGTGCGTTCGAGCTGGGGCAGTGGGCCACGCCGGTGCCCGTGCCGGCGATCCGGGCCACGGCGGCGTCGCCCAGGTGGACGCAGTGCGCCAGCCACACATCGGGGCCTAGCCAACCGAGCCGGTCGGCGTACTCGGCCGGCGTGCAGCCGTACCGCTGGCGGCAGTACTCCTCCTCGGCCGCGGTCTCGGCCAAATGGGTGTGCAGCCGTACGCCTCTGCGCCGGGCCAGCTCGGCCGCCTCGGTCATCAGCTTGGGGGTGACCGAGAACGGTGAGCAGGGCGCGACGGCGAGCCGGACCATGGCGCCCGGCGCGGGGTCGTGGAACCGGTCGATCGCCACCTCGGTCGCGACGAGCGCCGCCTCGGTCTCCTCCACCAGCTCGTCCGGCGGCAGCCCACCGGCGGAGGCGCCCAGGTCCATCGCTCCCCGGGCCGGATGGAAACGCAGGCCGATCTGCCGGGCGCCGGCGACTGACGCGGCGAGCAGATCACCGGCGCCCCGGGGGAACACGTAGTGGTGGTCGGTGCTGGTGGTGCACCCGGAGAGGGCGAGCCAGCCCAGGCCGGCCGCGGTCGCCGCCATCACGATCTCCTCGTCGATGCGCGCCCACAGCGGGTACAGCTCGATGAGCCAGCCGAACAGGTCCTCCTGCTGCGCCCGGCCCCGGGTGGCCCACTGGTAGAGGTGATGATGGGTGTTGACCAGTCCGGGAGTGAGCAGGCAGCCCCGTCCGTCCACATAGGTGTCCGCGGGCGCGCCGCGGTACGGGCCGGGGCCCACTCCTACGATCCGCTCGTCCTCGACCTCGACGTAGCCCACCTCGTACTCGCCGGCCGGCGAGACGGTGGCGACCGCGCAGCCCTCGATCACGGTCCTCATCGCGACGCCGCCAAACGGACCGCGTCGAGGATCTTCTCGTACCCCGTGCAGCGGCACAGGTTGCCGGCGAGCGCCTCGCGGACCTCCGCGTCGCCCGGCCGGGGTGTCCGGGCCAGCAGGTCGTGCACGGCGATGATCAGGCCGGGCGTACAGAAGCCGCATTGGACGGCACCGGCCTCGAGGAAGGCCTGCTGGACGCGCTGCGCGGCCAGCCCCTCCACGGTGGTGACCGACCGGCCCTGCACCTGGCCGGCCGCGACCAGGCAGGCGCAGACCGGCTCGCCGTCCAGGTAGACCGTGCAGGAGCCGCACTCGCCCTGCTCGCACGCGTTCTTCGCGCCGGGCAGGCCGAGCCGCTCGCGCAGCAGGTAGAGCAGGCTCTCGCCGGCCCACACGTGGTCGGCCTGCCGCTGCTGGCCGTTCACCGTGACGGTGATCCTCATCGCAGCTCCTCCCACGCCCAGCGGAGCGTGCGCCGGGCCAGCACGGCCAGCGCCCGCCGCCGGTACGCCGCCGTGGCCCGCACGTCGTCGATCGGCGAGGCGGCCGCCGCCACCAGCTCGCCGAATTTCTCCACAGTGGGCTCTGGAAGCGGGCGGTCCCAGCGGGCCGCCGCCAGCAGCTGCTCCGCGGCGAGGGCCCGGACCGGGGTCGGCGCGGCGGAGCCGATGCCGGTGCCCACCGCCTGCCGCTCCCGGTCCAGGCTGATCGCGAACGAGCAGACGGCGATGACCATCGCGTTGCGGGTGCCGACCTTGGCGAACTGCTGCGGGCCGGCGGCGGGCGGCACGAGGATCGCCTCGATGAGCTCGTCAGGAGCGAGCACGCTGCGCTTGGGGCCGGTGAAGAACTCGGCGACCGGCACGCGGCGGGTGCCGCGGACCGAGGCGACCTGCACGGTCGCCGCGGCGGCGAGCAGCGGCGGGTGCGCGTCCCCGGCCGGCGAGGCCGAGCCGAGGTTGCCGCCGACCGTGCCGCGATTGCGGATCTGCGCCGAGCCGACCGTGCGCGCCGCCATCGCCAGGCCGGGTAGCCGGCCGCCCAGCTCCTCGATCAGCCGGCGGTAGCTGACCCCGGCGCCGATGCGCAGGACGGAGCCGTCAGAGCCCCACTCGGCCAGCTCGCCGATCCGGGTCAGGTCGAGCAGGGCCGCCGGCCGCCTGCGGTCGAAGTTCAGCTCGACCATCACGTCGGTGCCGCCGGCGATGGGCAGCGCGTCCCGCCGTTCCGCCTTGGCGGCCAGCGCCTCCTCCCAGGTCCTCGGGGCCAGGAAGTCCACTGTGCTCACCACCAGGCCAGGCCGGGCGGCGGGGCGTCGTCCCGGGCGACGGTCCCCTCGATCAGCCCGTACGGGCGGTCGGTGGCGACGAAGACCTCGTTCGGGTTGTCCAGCCCGAACGGCGCCAGGTCGACCAGGATGTGGTGCTTGTTCGGCAGGGACAGCCGGATCTCGACCACCTCCGGGCGGTGCTCCAAAACGCGGTGGCCCATCGCGTACAGGGTCTGCTGGAGCGACCGGCTGTAGGTGTCGACGAAGGCTTGCACGAGCGAGTCCCGCACCCCGTCGTACGACGGGCCCCAGTCGCCGGTCGCGCTGGCGTGCCGCCACCGCGCGTTCACCGCGGTCGCCAGGATCCGGTCCTTCGTCTCCGGCAGCGTGGTGTACCGGTCCTTGACGTAGCCCCAGAACTCCGAGTCGGTCGAGTTGAGCAGCACCAGGTCGGACAGCCCGCACACCACCCACGCCTGGTCACCGTCGTAGGTCACCGTGGCGGTGCGCGTCTCCGTGCCGCTGCGCATGAAGGAATGCGGACCCACCCGCACCC
>JADGHA010000229.1 GCA_019689695.1 Micromonosporaceae bacterium
ATTATGCACCGGCCGCCGCCACCGGGCGCCTGCCCGAGCTGGCCGGCCGCGGGCGCGGCCGGCGGGTCGCGGTGCTCGGCGACGCGCTACTGGACTGCTGGCTGGAAGGCACCGCGCAACGGCTGTGCCGGGAGGCGCCGGTCCCGGTGGTCGACCTGGACGCGCGCAGCTACGCCTGCGGCGGCGCGGCGAACACCGCGGCCAACCTTGCCGGACTGGGCGCGAGCCCGGTGCTGGTCACCGCGGTCGGCCAGGACCGGGCCGGCGAGCTGCTGCGCGAGCGGGCCGCGGCCGCCGGCGTCGAGCCGCGGGTGGTGACCGTGCCGGGCCGGCGCACGCTGGTCAAGAGCAGAGTGGTCGCCGACGAGCAGGTCGCGGTCCGCTACGACGAGGGCGACTGCGGCCCGGTTCCGGAAACGGTGGCCGACGAGCTCTGCTCGATCATGACGTCGTTGCTGGGCGGGCCGCTGGACGCGGTGGTGGTGTGCGACTACGACGCGGGGGTCCTGGGTCCGCGCATCCGCCAGTGGCTGCTGGAGCGACGCGCCGACCTGCCGCTGCTGGTGGTGGACGCGCACACGCCTACCCGCTGGGCGGCGGTCGAGCCGGACCTGGTCACGCCGAGCTACGCGGAGGCGCAGCGGGTGCTGCAGGCGCCCGGCGAGACGGACCGGCCGGCCTGGGTCACCCGCAACAGCACGGCGCTGCGCAGGAGCCTGCGCGCCGGGACGGTGGCGGTCACCCTCGACACCGAGGGCGCGGTCGTGCTGGCCGGCGACGAGACGCCGTACCGCACGTACACCCAGCCGGCGCCGGCCCGGCGGGCGTCCGGCGCCGGGGACAGCTACGTGGCCGGGTTCGTGCTCGCGCTGCTGTCCGGGGCGACCCCGCAGCTGGCCGCAGAGGTGGCCCAGCTCGCCGCGACCGCGGCCACCCGCCTGCCCGGCACCGCGGTGTGCGGCCTTGCCGCGCTGGGCGCTGCCGCGGACGCCGCCGAGCAGCGGCTGGTGGCGACGGATGCGCTGGCCCGCCAGGTGGCCGAGCACCGCCGCCGGGGCCGCCGGATCGTGTTCACCAACGGCTGCTTCGACGTGCTGCACCGGGGCCACGTCGGCTACCTCAACCAGGCCAAGCGCCTCGGCGACGTGCTGGTGGTGGCGGTCAACTCGGACCAGTCGGTACGCCGCCTCAAGGGACCGGACCGGCCGGTGAACCCGGAGGCGGACCGGGTCGCCGTGCTCGCCGCGCTGTCCTGTGTGGACCATGTGGTGTTGTTCGACGCGGACAGCCCTACCGAGCTGCTCGAGGTGGTCCGGCCAGACGTGTACGTCAAGGGCGGCGACTACCGGCCGGACCTGATCCCCGAGGCGCCGCTGGTGCACCGGCTGGGCGGCGAGGTGCGGGTGCTGGACTACCTCTACGACCGCTCCACCACGAAGATCATCGAGCGGATCCGCACCGGAGCCGCGGCGTGAACGTGATGGGTCCCGGCGATGTGATCACCGTGCCGGAACACCACCTCGCCCGCCGGCACGGCGCACGCCGGATCGCGGTGCTGCGCGCCAACGCCCTGGGCGACTTCATCTTCGCCCTACCGGCGTTGGACTCGCTGCGCGCGGCGTACCCGCAGGCCGAGATCGTCCTGCTCGGCGCGCCCTGGCACGCCCGGTTCCTGGCGGGGCGCCCCGCTCCGGTGGACCGGGTCGTGGTGGTGCCGCCGCTGGCCGGCGTGCGGGATGCCGAGCCGGGCGAGCCGGCCCAGCCGCGCGACGAGTTCGTGGCGAAGGCCCGGCTCGAGCAGTACGACATCGCCATCCAGCTGCATGGGGGTGGCCGGAACACCAACCCGCTGGTGGCCGCGCTCGGCGCCGGGCTGACCGTAGGCCTGCGGGCGGACGACGCCCCGCCCCTGGACCGCTGGGTCCGGTACACCTACTACCACCCGGAGGTGTTCCGGTACCTGGAAGTGGTGGGCCTGGTGGGCGCGCTGCCGGTCAGCTACCGGCCGGCGCTGACCGTCACCGCGGCCGACCAGCAGCAGCTGCGGGCGGTACTCCCGCCGCCGGTCCGGCCGCGGGTGGCCCTGCACCCCGGGTCGAGCGACCCCCGTCGGCGCTGGCCGGCGGAGCGGTTCGCCGAGGTGGGCGACGCCCTCGCCGACGCCGGTGCCGAGGTGGTGGTGACCGGCACGGCGGCCGAGACGGGTGTGGTCCAGGCCGTGCTCACCCAGATGCGGTCCCCGGCCGTGCCCGTGGTGGACGCCCTGGGACTGGGCGGGCTGGCCGCGCTGTACACCGAGTGCGCCCTGGTGGTCTCCAACGACACCGGGCCGCTGCACCTGGCCACGGCGGTGGGCGCGGCCACGGTCGGCATCTACTGGGTGGGCAACTTCATCAACGGCGCGCCCACCGACCGCGCCCGGCACCGTCCCATGATCTCCTGGACCCTCCACTGTCCAGTGTGCGGGTTGGACTGTACGCGCGACATCTACCCGGCCCGCGGCGGCGGCTACGGCTGCACACACGCGGCCAGCTTCGTCGCGGACGTGCCGGCGGTCGAGGTCCGCGACGCCGCCCTGGAGCTGCTGCGACGCTAGAGCTTGCGCAGCTCGGGCAGCAGTTCCTTGGACGCCCAGTCCAGGAAGGCGTCCTGGCTGTCATCGCCGATCTGCAGTATCGCGACGTCGGTGAACCCGGCCGCCACGAACTGGCGTACCGCCTCCACGTGCCGCTCGACGTCCGGCCCGCAGCTGATCCGCTGCGCCACCTCGCCCTCGGTGACCGCCTCGGTGGCCTGCTCGAACGCCGACGGCTCGGGTAGTTCGGCGAGCACGTGCCAGCCGAATCCACCCCACCGGTGCAGCTCGTACGCGGTGCGCCGGCACTGCGCCTCGTCCGGCCCGTAGCAGATCGCCACCTGGCCGATCCGTCGGCCGTCGCCGCCGGCGTCCTGGTAGCCGCGCACCAGCCGGCCGTCCGGGACGGTGCCGATCATTCCGTCGCCGTACCGCGCGGCCAGCTCAGCGGACTCCGGTCCGGAGATGGCCACCGCCATGGGAACCCCGTCCCCGGGCAGGTCCCACAGCCGCGCCTCGGGCACGGTGAAGTAGTCGCCATGGAAGCTGAGCCGCTCGCCGGCGAGCAGCGACCGGATGATCTCCAGCGCCTCGGCGAGCATGTCGTGCCGCACCTCCACGTGCGGCCACTCACCGACCACGTGCTCGTTGAGGTTCTCGCCGGCGCCCAGGCCGAGGGTGAACCGGTCGCCGCAGAGCAGGCCGACGGTGGCCGCCTTCTGCGCCACGACCGCCGGGTGGTAGCGGCGGATCGGGCAGGTTACGTACGACATCAGCTCGATCCGCTCGGTGACCTGGGCGACCGCGCCAAGGACGGACCAGGCGTACGGGGAGTGTCCCTGGCTGTGCAGCCACGGGTTGTAGTGGTCGGAGATCGTCGCGAAGTCGAAGTCCGCCGCCTCCGCCCGCGCCGCCTGCGCCACCAGGCGCTGCGGCGGGCTCTGCTCGCACAGCAGGCTGTAGCCGATGTTCGCCACCGGACTCTCCCCTCCGCGCGCTAGGTCGGGCCGATCCGCCCGTCGGGCGAGGGGCGCCGGCCCTGCTCCGGTTCCACCGAGGGGTCGGGCCGTGGCCGGCGGTCATGGCCGAACTCCTGTTCGGACCCGGCGTCGCCGCCGGTCGCGTCGTCGACCTGCCCGTCGAATGAGGGGACGCCGACCGCGTCGCTCAGCTCCTCCAGGGTCGGCCGCCGCCTGGGGCCGTCGCCGGTCATGTTCGCCTCCGCTGGCCTGCTTCTGTTCACCGGTCTGCCAGGACGTACCCGGGCGGTTGCGGACCGAAACGAGCCCCGGGGCGCCGCGCCCGGCGCCGCCTGCCGAACCTGGTCCGCCTCCGGAACGGTCGGCACCAGGTCGAAGCACTCGATGCGGCGTTCGGTCACCGTGGTCGGGGACTCCAGGTGGTACGCGCCGCTGGGCAGCACACCCGCGCCGCCGTACCGGGCCAGGACCCGGAGTTGGGCGACCACGTCCTCGCCCTGGTGGTCGGACGGCACCTGCGGCCAGAAGTCGAACCCGCCCACGGCGAGCAGCTTGGCCCGGTCGAACAGCACGCAGGCGCCCACCCAGGCGACCTTGTACGCCCGCCACTCGCCAGGGCGCAGCCGCAGCCGCTCGGTCAGGTGGGCCAGGTTGGCGGCCGTGTGTACGTTGGCCCGCGCCCACTCCGGTCCGCGTACGGCGAGCTGCTCGGGGTGCGGCCGGCCAGGCCACTCCTCGTACCCGTTCTGCTGGTGCGGCCGGTGATCGTCCAAGTAGGACAGCCCATGCGGCGCGTTGCCCACGAAGCCACAGCGCAGCTGTTGGATCGCGGTGAGCAGGCGGCGCAGCGCACCCGGCTCCAGCCACACGTCGTCGTCGAGATACAGCACGTAGCGGGCCAGCGAGTGGCTGAGCAGGAAGGCGCGCTGCTCGGCCATGCCACGACGGGGCAGGTGGTGCCGCAGCAGCACGGGATGCCCGCGGTAGCGCAGCGCGCGCACCAGCCCGCCGGGCGCCGGGTCGTGCCAGCCGGGCCTCGCCTGCGACTGGTCGCTGACCACCACACCGAACGGCTCGTCCACCTCCTGGCCGGCCAGGCCGGCCAGGGTCGCCGCCAGCTCGGCCGGCCGGTCGCAGGTCGGGACGAGCACGTCGAGCTCCCGGGGCGCGCGGAATCGTCCCGGGTCGCCCGCCTCCAGCGGCCGGTACGGCGCTCGCGCCTGTGGCATCACCCTCGCCGGATACCCCGTTGTGAGCGGGACGAACGTGGGTACCGGAGGGTTATGGACCTTTCCTTCCTACGGCCGCTGTACGAGTCCGGGCCGGGCGCCTGGTGCTCGGTCTACCTGGACGTCTCGCGGGACAAGGAGGACGCCTGGACCGCCGTGGACCTGCGCTGGCGCGGCCTGGCCGAGCCGCTGCGCGAGCAGGGCGCCGACCAGGCGACGCTGGACGCCATCGGCACGGCGGTGCACGACTACCGGGGCGCGCCCGGGCTGGCCGTGTTCGGCCGGGACGGCGAGGTGGTACTGACCGTTTCGCTGCCCCAACCGCCGCCCCGGGACACCGCCGCGGTGTGCCTGCTGCCGCACGCGCTGCCGCTGGCGCAGCAGCTGGACCAGCGGGTCCCCTGGCTGCGGGCGCTGGTCGACCGCACCGGCGCCGACCTGGTCGCCGTGCCGGCGGCCGGTACGCCGCGCACGGCGCGGGTCACCGACGAGGAGTACCCGAGCCGCAAGGCCGCGCCCGGCGGTTGGTCGCAGCCGCGCTACCAGCGTTCGGCCCAGCTGAGCTGGGACCGCGCCGCGGCCCGGATCAGCGACCGGGCGGCCGAGCTCGCCGGCAAGGTCCGCGCGCGGGTCCTGGTGGTCGCCGGCGATGTGCGGGAACGCCAGCTGGTCGCGCAGCGACTCAGCGAGGAGTTGCCGAAGATGCCGGTGGTGCAGACCGAGGCCGGGCAGCGGGCCGGGGGAGCGGATCCGGGACCCCTGGAGGAGGCGACACACGAGGTGGTACGCGCCGAGGCGGCGCGGCTGCGCGAGGAGGTGCTCGACGCGTTCAGCCGGGAACGTGGCCGGGGCGGTGCGGCCGTGACCGGCCTGCCGGACGTGGTCTCCGCACTGCGGCAGGGCAAGGTGGACGTGCTGCTGGTGAACCCGGACCAGCTCCCGGCGGACGGTCGGCTGTGGGCCGGACCCGAGCCGGTGCAGATCGGCCTCGCCGACGCCGAGCTGGCCGGGATGGGCGTGCGCGGGCCCTGGTCCGCGCACGTGGACGACGTCCTGCTGCGGGCCGCGGCAGCCACCGAGGCCGACCTGCTGGCGGTCACCGCCGACGAGGCCGCGCTCACCGACGGCGTCGGTGCCCACCTCCGCTTTTGAGCGGCCTTCCCCGGCGAGGAACGATTCGACAGCAGACGTAGATCTACCGTAGCCGCGACGGTTCCTTCGTCGGATCAAACAGTTGGTGCTTGCTTTGCACCGATCTCAACCATTCCCCCTCGTCGCGTATCCCGTGAACAACTACGCGGGCGCCAGCCGGTTGCCGCCGGGCGGTCGCCATGCCCCGGGGCGGACACCCCGTTTCAGCACTGCAGTAGAGTCCGGCAGGCGGTGGGCGACGGACGAGAGGTCGAATGTGGACATTCGGGTTCAGGTCACTCCGGACCCAGGCCGCACCCTGCGGGCGGTGCGGCAGCTACGCCGGCGGCGGCTGTGGTTCATGCGGCTGTACGGCGCGACTCTGATCGCGTTGGGCCTGATCATGGTGGCGGTCCCTTCGATCGGGCTCGCCGTGCTCCTCGTCGCGGTCGGCGCCGCGCTCATCCTGCTGCCCGAGGTAGCCCTAATGCGGGCGGTGCGGCGCAGGGCCCGGCTCGCCGAGGGGCCGACCACCATCGAGATCACCGATGAGCGGCTGCGCAGCTCCAACCCGATGGCATCCACCGACGTCGCCTGGTCCGCGCTGGACCGGGTCACCGAGAACGACGAGTTCTGGTTCCTCCGGCTGGTGAGCAAGCAGGTGATCATCCTGCCGAAGCAGCACTTCACACCGGGGCAGCAGGACGAGCTGGCCGCCTTTCTGGCCGGCCGGGGCCTGGCGCCCGTGAAGCGTTAGCCCTCTGGTCCGGCGAGCCGAGTCACTCACCGGCACGCTTGATCACATGTCGCATCGGTCCCACTCCAAGCGGTTAGAGCATGCGTGTCCGGATGCGCGGCCCGGGCCGGCGCGGTGGTCCGTGCCGCCGTTCTGCCCGCTCTTCGCCGCGGCCTGAGCCGGTGGCGGGCACGCGGCTAGATTGGCGACGTGGCAGGGGCGGGGCGCGCGACCGGGTGGGCGACAGCCGTCCAGCGACGGTACAGCGT
>JADGHA010000230.1 GCA_019689695.1 Micromonosporaceae bacterium
ATCCGGGGGGGGGGGGGGGGGGGGGGGCCCCCCCCCCCGGGCCCCCCCAGGCCCGCGCTACCTGCTGTCCGAGCCGACCGCCTCGACGGCCGCGCGGCCGGCCTCCAACCGGGCGACCGGGACGCGGAACGGGGAGCAGGAGACGTAGTCCAGCCCGGCGGAGTGGAAGAAGTGCACCGAGTCCGGGTCGCCGCCGTGCTCGCCGCAGACACCGATCTTCAGGTCCGGCCGGGTGGCCCGGCCCTCCTCCACCGAGATGCGCACCAGCCGGCCGACCCCCTCGGTGTCGATCGACTCGAACGGCGAGACCCCGAAGATGCCCAGCTCCAGGTAACGGGTGAAGAACGACCCCTCCACGTCGTCCCGGGAGAAGCCCCAGCCCATCTGGGTCAGGTCGTTGGTGCCGAAGGAGAAGAACTCGGCCGCCTCCGCGATCTGCCCGGAGGTGAGCGCGGCCCGGGGCACCTCGATCATCGTGCCGATCAGCGCATCCACGCCAACCTCGCGCAGCACCTGCTCGGCCTCCTGGCGTACCGTCTCCAGCTCCTGAACGGCGCCGACCAGCGGGACCATGATCTCCGGACGGGGGTCGCCACCCTCTGCCTTCACCGCGGCCGCGGCCTCCGCGATCGCGCGTACCTGCATGGCGAACAGCCCGGGCACGACCAGCCCGAGCCGGACCCCGCGCAGGCCGAGCATCGGGTTCTGCTCGTGCATCCGGCGGACCGCGGCGAGCAGGGTGGCGTCCTTGCCCGGGTCCTCCCCGCGCGCCTCGGCCAGCGCGACCCGCACCGACAGCTCCTCCAGCGACGGCAGGAACTCGTGCAGCGGCGGGTCGATCAGCCGGACGGTGACCGGCAGCCCGTCCATCGCCCGGAAGATCTCGATGAAGTCGTTTCGCTGCAGCGGCAGCAGCGCGGCCAGCGCGGCCTCGCGCTCCTCGTCGGTCCGCGCCAGGATCAGCCGCTCGACCAGCTCGCGCCGGTCGCCGAGGAACATGTGCTCGGTCCGGCACAACCCGATCCCCTCAGCGCCGAAGCGCCGGGCCCGCGCCGCGTCCGCGGCGGTGTCGGCGTTCGCGCGTACGCGCAGCCGCCGCTTCGCGTCGGCGTGGGTCATGATCCGGTGCACCGCGGCGACAAGCTCGTCCTGGTCCGGGCTGAGCTTGCCCTCGAAGTACTGCACCACCGGCGACGGCTGCACCGGCACCTCGCCGAGGTACACGTTGCCGGTGGTGCCGTCGATGGAGATGATGTCGCCCTCGGACACCGTGTGCCCGTTCACAGTGAACTGTCGCGCCTGGATGTTGATGTCCAGCGCCTCGGCGCCGCAGACGCAGGTCTTGCCCATGCCGCGGGCGACCACCGCGGCGTGGCTGGTCTTGCCGCCGCGGCTGGTCAGGACGCCCTGCGCGGCGATCATGCCAGGCAGGTCGTCCGGGTTGGTCTCCCGGCGGACCAGGATCACCCGTTCGCCGGCGTTACCCATCTCGGCGGCGCGGTGCGAGTCGAAGACCACCTTGCCCACGGCGGCGCCCGGCGACGCCGCGATGCCCTTCGCCACCGGCTTGAGCTCGCCGGAGTCCGCGGCGAAGGTGGGGAACATCAGCTGGGCCAGCTGCGCGCCGGTGACCCGGTGCAGCGCCTCGTCCAGGTCGATCCCGCCCTCGTCCACCAGGTGGCTGGCGATGGTGAACGCGGCCGCCGCGGTGCGCTTGCCCACCCGGGTCTGCAGCATCCACAGCTTGCCGCGCTCGATGGTGAACTCGATGTCGCACAGGTCCCGGTAGTGGTCCTCCAGCTTGGCCATGATCGCCAGCAGCTCGTCGTACGACTTCTTGTCCAGCCGCTCCAGCTCCTGCAGCGGGACGGTGTTGCGGATGCCGGCCACCACGTCCTCGCCCTGGGCGTTGGCCAGGTAGTCGCCGTAGATGCCCCGGTTACCGGTGCCCGGGTCGCGGGTGAACGCCACCCCGGTGCCCGAATCCGGCCCGAGGTTGCCGAAGACCATCGCCACCACGTTCACCGCGGTGCCCAGATCCGCCGGGATGCGCTCCTGCCGCCGGTAGAGGACCGCCCGCTCGGCGTTCCACGATTCGAAGACCGCGCGGATGGCCAGGTCGAGCTGCTCGCGCGGGTCCTGCGGGAACTCCCGGCCGGTGTGCTCGGTGAAGATCTTCTTGTAGGTGTCGACCAGCGCCTTGAGGTCCTCGGCGCCCAGGTCCAGGTCGTTGTGCGTGCCCTTGGCCTTCTTGGCGCCCTCCAGCGCCTCGTCGAACGCCTCCCCCGGCACGCCGCACACGGTCTTGCCGAACATCTGGATCAGGCGCCGGTAGGAGTCCCAGGCGAACCGCTCGTTGCCGCCGCTCTGCCGGGCCAGCCCGCTGACGCTGGTGTCGGTGAGGCCGACGTTGAGGACCGTCTCCATCATCCCCGGCATGGAGAACTTCGCTCCCGACCGGACCGAGACCAGCAGCGGGTCGTCCGGATCGCCCAGCCGCTTGCCCATCGCCCGCTCCAGGCTGGCCAGATGCTCGCTGATCTCGTCGCGCAGCGTGGGCGGCTCGGCACCCTTCAGGTATGCCCGGCATGCCTCGGTGGTGATGGTGAAGCCGGGCGGCACGGGCAGGCCCAAGTTCGTCATCTCGGCAAGGTTGGCTCCCTTGCCGCCGAGCAGGTCCTTGAGGTCCTTGTTGCCCTCGGCGAAGTCATAGACAAACTTCTCCACGTGCGTTGTCACCTGTTCCTCCTACACCTGCCCGGTCGCCTTCCAGACCGAGGCTGACCCTTGGACCTGTACCCTTTGCCCTCTTGCCCGAGCAGCATGTGGGCCGTCAGTTCGTTCGTACCCAAAGCTACAGACCGCGCCAGGGTAGGACGAACCCGGGCGGCAGGCTACGCGACATTCGGATGCCGGGAAGGCCGGGTTTCACCACCTGGACGGTCCTGTTCGCCGATGGTGTTGGGAGCGATCCCACGCGCACATTAGGTCAGCCCGTCGGCCGGGTCAACCATCTCGATGGTTCAGCCACGCACACCTGGTTAGGTGTGGTGGATGGTTGCTGCATTGGCCTTTGCCGGCCCCGGGCAGGAGCCGGCGGTACGCGAGGTCTCGCCCACGCCGGTCCAGCCCGGGCAGGTCCGGGTGTCGGTGGAGGCGGCCTCGGTGAACGGCATCGACGCGTCGGTGGCGACCGGGCGCCTGTGGGACGTGCTGCCGCACACATTCCCGGTCGTGCTCGGGCGTGACCTCGCCGGAACGGTCCAGGAGGTCGGGGAGGGCGTGCGGACCTTCACCCCCGGCCAGCGGGTGACCGGCGCCATCACGTCGATGGACCTCGGCATCGGCACCGGCACGATCGCCCAGTCGGTCACCGTCGACGCGGGCATCCTCACCCCGGTCCCGGTCGGCGTCAGCAGCCCGCGGGCCGCGGCGGTCGGTCTCGCCGCCGTCACCGCCCGGGACCTCATCGCCGCGCTGCAGATCAGCGCGGACGACGTGGTATTCGTCTCCGGCGCCACCGGCGGCGTAGGAACGTACGCGGTGCAGCTGGCCGTGGCGGCGGGCGCCACGGTGCTGGCCACCGCCCGTCCGGGCGACGCCGCCGACTTCGTCCGCAGCCTCGGCACCGCCCTGGTGGTCGACTACACCGATCCGGCGTCGGCCGGTGCGGCCGTCGCACCCTGGGGCGTCACCGCGATCGTGCACGCGGCGGGCGACGCGGCGAGCCTGGCGGCGTTGCTGCCGTCCGGGGGCCGGCTCGCCTCGGCGCTGGGCGTCACCGCCGAGCAGGTTGGCCGGGCGGACATCACGGTCATCCCGGTCGTGGCCGCCGCCCATCCGGCGAAGCTGTCGACGCTGCTGGCCGATGTCGCCTGTGGACGGCTCAAGGTGCCGGTGACCCGCACCTACCCGCTGGAGCGGGCCGCCGACGCGGTGGCCGACTTCGCCGCCCACAAGCTCGGCAAGCTCGTCGTCGAGGTCGGCTGACCGGCTCGTCGTCGAGGTCCGCTGGCCGGCCCCGGGCGAACAGGCCAGCGACCGCCTACGTGGCCGCCTTCCGGACCAGCAGGTACACGTGAAGACGCTGGAAATGGTGGCTCTCGGCGACCTTGAACAGTCGGCTGAGCGTATCCGCTCGCTCGGCCGGCATCTCGGACCACGGATCGCTGCTGTAGCTGGTGCTCACCAGCCAGATCCGCGGCCGGTTCCCGACGCAGGCCTGCGCCCGCGGGCACTCCCGCGCGCCGTAGCCGCCGACCTGCGCGGCCGTCTGCGTCAGGAACACGTCGACCGGCCGGGCCGCCTCGCCGCGCATCTCGTACGCCATGCCCATCCGGGGTGGCCGCACCGCCCCCGCGAACGCGATGCCGTCCCCGGGCTTCAGCCCGGCCCTGATCGTTTTCACCGCCGCGGGGTAGTCGGGCTCGTTCGGCACGAGGCGCTCCCGCACCATCAGCTGGCCAGGCAGGGTCAGCATGATCAGTGTCGGCAGCGCGGACACGGCGATCAGCACCTGCGCCCAGGAACGACGGGAGAGCAGGCGGTCGATGCCGTAGATCCCACCGGCGGCCAGCAGCGCCCAGGCGGGCAGGGTGAACAGCAGGTACCGGTAGAGGAAGGCGTGCAGCACCGGGAAGGTGACGTACGTGAAGACCGGCGGCAGGATCGCCCACACCAGCAGCGCCGCGGCGACTCGACGGCGCCGGGCGAACGGCAGGACCAGGACCGCCAGGAAGCCCATCACCGCGAGTGCCGCCGCCGTCGGGTACGAACCGAACAGCTGTTCGGGCAGCTGAATGATCGCCGCCTGGTCGGCCTTGATCCACTCGATCGCGGCGGCCTGGCCCGAGCCGGCGTAGGCAAGCGGCATGGCGATGGCCAACACCAGCGCGAGCGCTCCGATCGACTTCCACAACCGCACGTCCCGGTCGCGCTTCTGGTAGCAGAACCAGGTCAGCACCGCGTGTGGAGCGACGACCAAGACCGCGATGAGGTGGAAGCCGGCCGTCAGCCCGACACAGAGCGCATACGACAGCCAGAGCCTCCACACTGGACGGTCAAGGGCGCGCAGCAGGAGCAGCGTGGACAGCGCCGCGGCGGCGACGGCGAACGCGTAGGGGCGCGCCTCCTGCGCGTACCGCGTGGTCACCGGGAGCAAGGCGAAGATGAGCCCGCCGATCAGGCCGGCGTAGCCGTCGAGCAGCCGCTGACCCACCAGCGCGGTGAACCCGGCGGCGGCGGCCATGGCGATCACTGACGGCAGCCGGAGTGCGGTCGGGGAGTCGCCCGCGAGCGACACCCAGAAATGCATCAGCACGTAGTAGAGGGTCAGTACCCGGTCGAGGTGGTCGAGCAGGTGGGACAGCTCGCCCCAGGACAGCGTCGCGGCATGCTGCGTGGCGTACTCGTCGTTCCACATCTGCCGCTGCCCGATCCCCTTCCAGCCGAGCGCGAAGGTCGCGGTCGCGGGCACGGCGAACAACGCCGACCGGGTCCAGACCGTGATCCGCCGGACCGGCGCCTGGTCCTCGACCGGTGATGGGGCGGCAGGGGGCGGCACCTTCCGCGGTACCTGCGGAAGGACGACCGTGCCCGCGTGCGTTCTCGCCAGGACGATGGTCAGATCGTGCGGGTTGGGCCGCGGACGGACCGGGGCGGGGGATTGCTGTTCGGCTAGCATCGCGCCTCAGCGGTCTTCAGGCTCGCCTTGAAGGCGGCGAGGTTGCCAGGGGTGTCGTCGTACTGCCAGCTGCCGTCGCGGGCCATCTGATTCCAGATGAAGCCCACGACTCGGGGGTTCTGGCGCAGCCAGCCGCCGAATTTCCTCAGCCAGGACCTCTTCTCGCTACCCGGCTGCACGCCGACCTCCGTCAACACGATCGGCTTCTTCGGCAGCGCGTAGATCAGCTTGAGCGTGGCCCCGTACGTGGCGACCGGGCTGCTTTCCCTGACGCCGTAACCGGTCAGGCCCACCACATCCACGTAGCTGCTGCCCGGCCAGAACTGCTTCACCGTCCGGCTGTCGGCTCCGCGCACGATGTTGGGCGACCAGACCCAGAGCGCGTTGGTCGCGCCCGCGTCCCGGAACAGGTCCACCACGTGCTTCCACGCCGCCACGAACTGCCCTGGCCGGTTGCCGTTCCTGGTCCCCCAGGGATACCAGTGTCCGTTCATCTCGTGGGCGAACCGGATCAGAATCGGCGCGCGGTACTCCACCACGCTGCGCGCGACCGCCTGGTACTGCCGATCCCAGTGCCCGTTGATCGTCTCGGCCAGCGACCACTCGGGCTGATGCGCGCCGCGACCCGTCGTCCATGGTTCTAGCGAGAGCACCAGCAGTCCGGCCGCGGCGCGCAGGGTCTCTGCCGAGATACCGTCCTCGACCGAGGCGAAGATCTGCTGCAGGGCCGGGCGGCAGCCCACTTCCGCAGCGACCTCGGCGAGCGCCGCCGCCGACCGGTCGGGGATGGTGACCCCGAACAGCGGGCCGCCGCTGCCCAGCACCTCATCCACGTCGGCGATCACTGGCCCCGTCGGCACCGGGCTGGGCCCGAGCACAGCGCGGGCACCCGGAGCGCCGGAGGCGGGCTGGTCCCGGTGCCCGGTGGCGTAGCGGACGATCGCCAGCGTCACCGCCAGGGCGACCGCCGCGACCGCGAGCGCGGGCCGGACCGCAGCCGCTCTCACGGCGTCCGCCTCGGCGCTCGCTCGGGCCGTGGAGTCCGCCGATGCTCGTCGGCCGGGTACCGCCGATGACCTGCCGCCACCGGTCGCTGCAGGTGGCTGGACCCAGTGCCCACCGGTTGGTGGCGCGGCGCGTTGGAGTAGCCAGCGGTCGCCGGCATCGGCCGGGTCGACACGGACAACGGCCGGGTCGACACGTACAGCGCGGGGCGGGGT
>JADGHA010000231.1 GCA_019689695.1 Micromonosporaceae bacterium
CGCCCGGGCCTGGTGCGCGATGCGGCAGGTCTCCAGCAGGTCCGCCAGGTCAACGGTGACCCTGTGGTACGCCAGCCGGCCCGCCTCGGCCAGCGCGAGATCCTGCAGGTCGTCGACGATCCGCTGCTGCAGCACCGCCTCCTCGTGCAGGGAGGCGAACAGCTCAGGGTCCGGGGCGATCACCCCGTCGGCGAGGGCCTCGAGGTAGCCGCGCAGGTTGGCGAGCGGGGTACGCAGCTCATGGGCGACATCCGCGACGAGCCGGCGCTGGCGCTCCTCGCCGCGCTGCAGCGAGTCGGCCATCCGGTTGAAGGTACGGGCCAGCTCGGCCAGCTCGTCGTCGCCCTGTGGGCGGACCCGGCTGGTCAGGTCGCCCCGGCCGAGCCGCTGCGCGGCGGCGGTGAGTGTCCGGATGGGCCGCAGCGCCCGGTGGCTGAGCACCAGCGTGCCGAGGACGACCACGGCGACCACGCCGCCCGCGGCGGCGAGCAGCGGACGCGGCGCCAGGGTGAACGCCGGCTCGCCCCGGGCGCCGAGGTAGACGCGGACGGGCACCGCGGCCACGTCGCTGATTCCCTCGGTGAAGCTCTCCGCCAGGCACTGCGCCAGGTCCGGATCGCCGCTGCTGGCAGGGGCAGCCGGCGGGGAGGCCGGCACCACCGACGGGGCAGCCATCCTGCAGCGCCGCACCCGGGCGAGGGCGGCGCTGTCGTCCCCGTTCCTGCTCGAATCGCGGCAGGCGACCTCAATCCCGCGTACCGCCAGATCGTCGGTCGCCGCGCTGAAGTGCGGCAGGCCGTAGCTGCCGATGGTGGTGCGGACGCCGACACCGTTGCGGGACAGGCATGCGGCGTACCGCGCCTCCTGCCGGTAGCCCAGGATGGCCTTCTCGGTCCGGGCGATGGCCGTGGGATCCAGCGCTGGCAGCGACAGCGTCGGCCGCGGGTCGACCACCGCGTTGGCGCTGCCGAGCGGCCGGGCTGTGCGCCCCTCCTCGGTGTCCGTGTCCACCAGTACCGTGCCGGACTCGGTCACCACGTGGATTCGCTGCCCGGTGCGCTCGCGCAGCTCGCGGACGAGCTCGGCCACGCCCGCCCAGGTACCGTGCTGCTGCCCGTATGTGGTCAACCGCTCGGTGACCATGTCGACCTGCGCCTGGTCGACCGCGGCCGACTGGGTGAACTGGTGCGACGCCTCGCGCAGGGTGAGCCATGCGGTCGCCGCGGTGGCGGTCACCGCGACCAGGATCACCAGCAGCAGCACCCGAAGCCGGAAACTCATGACCGGTCGGCCGGGTGTGCCGGCGCCACGAGCCGGTACCCGCGGCCGAAGACGGTCTGCAGGTACCGGGGCGCGGCCGCATCCGCCTCGATCTTGCGGCGGAGGTTCATCACGTGCGCGTCCACGGTCCGCTCGAGCACGGCGTGGTCGAAACCGAAGGCCCGGTCGATGATCTGGGCGCGGGTGAAGGCCCGGCCGGGTTCCCGGGCGAGCACCTCCAGGATGCCGAACTCCTTGGCGGTCAGCGTCACCGGCCGGCCGGCCACCCGCACCTCGAACCTGCCCGGATCGACCTCCAGATCGCCCACCCGCAGCACGGCCTGGTTGTCCGCGCTGACCACGCCGGCCCGGCGCAGCAGCGCCCGCACCCGCGCAGCCAGCTCGCGCGGGCTGTACGGCTTGGTGATGTAGTCGTCGGCGCCGATGTCCAGGCCGAGCAGCACGTCGTCCTCGGTGGTGCGGGCGGTCAGCAGCAGGATCGGCACCGCCGACTCGGCCCGCAGGATCCGGCACACGTCGAGGCCGTCGACGCTGGGCATCATCACGTCGAGCACCACCAGGTCCGGCCGGCGGGTCCGGCAGTTGTCCAGCGCCGCCCGGCCGTCGCCGACGACGAGCACGTGGTGCCCCTCCCGCTCGAGGTACAGGCGTACCAGGTTTGCCTGTTTGGGGTCGTCCTCAGCGACCAGAATCCGCGCACCCATGTCTCTCCGTCCTGATCCGGCCCGGTGCGGGCATGGCCGGCTCCCCCCGTGGGAGCCGGCCATCCAGGCTACGGCCGTGCCGCGCGCCTCAGCGCAGCCAAGGGATGTCCCGGGTGAGCAGGTCACGCCGCTTGAGCTCGCGGCGCAGCGGGATGTCGTCGTCGACGTAGCCGTCCCAGTTGACGCCCCAGTGGTTGGCCGTGTGCGTGGCCTCGCCCAGCAACTGCCGCTGCACGGCCGTCCGCGCCGCCCACCACAGGCCGTCCTTGTCGACGCGCATGTCGTCCAGCGGACGGATCCAGCGGTACGTGTAGCCGATGAACAGCATCTTGCGAATGATCGCGGAGCGGTTGGTCGACCGGGAGTGCCACAGCCGGCGGTCGAAGATGAACGCGTCGCCAGGCTCGGCGGTGATCTCGACCGCGCCCTCCGGATCGGGGTGGTGCCTCGAGACATCGGCCGGGCGGGGCAGCGAGTTACGCAGGTGGCTGCCGGGGATGATCTTCGTGGCACCGCGACCCGGGGCGGACAGGTCGGACAGGACGTACGCCACCTTGAGCGAGAACATAGGCCGCGGCAGCTCGGGATCCAGGGTCTCCGGGTCGGAGTTCTGCCGGTACCCGTCCTGGTGCCAACCCCAGTACGGCTGCTCCGGCCGGGCCGCCGGCGGCGTCACGTCCAGGTGATTGTGGTGCGTGTAGATGTTCCACCCGAGCAGCCCCCAGACGTACGGGAACGTGACGGGGTGAGTGAGCAGATCCCCGAACAGGTCGTCGTACGGCAGGAAGCCGAGCAGGTGCAGCGTGCCGTCCTCGGTCGTCCGCCCCTCGGCTACTGACCTGCGGTACACCCGGTCCACCGCCCGCTCGAGTGCCGCGCGATGGTCGTCCCTCAGCACCCCCCGCAGCAGCAGGAACCCCTGGTCGTGGAACTCCTTGCGCGCCACGTCGCTGATCGGCTCGTATCCGGTGCGGCCACCGTAGTCGAACATCCCCGTGCTCTCCCGTGTACGTGAATCCCTCGCTGTCGGGGAGAGTCAAGCGGCAGGGTGTGAAGAACTTGTGCGGACGGTGTTCGTACGCCGTGTAGGACCTAGATCACATCGCCGACGGCTTCGGCGGCGTCGCCGGGCGAAGCCCGCCGGCCCGTCGCCTCGCGCCTTGCCGCAGCACGAGCGGCCCGGCATGGACCTGGCCGCCGTACTTCTCGACACCACCGCGGAGTACCCGGCGATGCGACGGGGAAATTGCTGCACATATGCAGTAGCTGCACTATGGTAGGCTTTCCGGATCGGCTACCGGAGGTCACCATGACCCAGCCAGCAGACCCGTTGGCAGCGCGTGACGCCATCCACGCGGAGGCCGAGCGGGTCGCGGTGCCCAACATGGACCTGGTGGTCACCACGCTGGAGGGGATGGTCGACGCCCTCGAGGCACTCGGCCGGCGCGGTGCGCACCCATGGCATCACGACCGTGCGGCGACCAGGGAGCACCAGACCCGAAGCTGACGGACAGGGAGCAGTCCGATGCCCGTACCGACCGTCGTCACCGTCGCCGCCCCGGTCGACGGAGTCGTCCAGATCGCTCCTTGCGGCGAGATCGACCTCGACAACGCGTACCGGGTCCGCGACGCCGTGGACAGCGTGCTGATGCAGGGGCCCGCGGTGATCCGGGTCGACCTGCGCGCGGTGCCGTTCATCGACAGCGTCGGCATCGGGATGCTGGTCGCCTGTTACTACGCGGCCGCCGCCGGCGGCGTGGTGTTCGCCGTCGACAACCCGACGAGGACGGTGTACCGGCAGCTGTGGGTGGCGGGCCTGGTGGGCCTGCTGGGTTCGCCGGAGCCCATCCCGGACCCGCCCCGCGAGCCGCAGGGCGGGTGGAGCGACTGGTGATGAGGTGACCGGGTGCGGGGAGGCCCGGTAGGAACGGCGGCATGCCGCAGCAACGCGGCCGCGGGCACGTGCGATAGTGTGCCGATGGCGAGCGGAGCAGTGCGGCCGGCGGACGCGGCGCTCACCGACCGCGTCGTCGACGGCCTGCTCGCCGCCGGGCGGATGCTGGTCGCGCAGACCGCGCGCTCCCTGGCACAGCTCGATGTCAACGTCACCCTCCCCCAGTTCCGGGCGCTGGTGGTGCTCGCGGCCAGCGGCCCACGGCGGGTCGTCGACCTCGCCGCCGAGCTCGGTGTCCAACCGTCCACGGCGACCCGGATGTGCGACCGGCTGGTGCGCAAACAGCTGGTGTCGCGGCACGTGCGCCCGGACGACCGGCGCGCGGCCTGGGTGGTGCTCACCACCACCGGCCGCGACCTGATCGCCGAGATCATGCGGCGGCGCCGCGACGAGCTCGCCGGGCTGGTGGCCACGGTCGACATCCCCGACCCGCAGGCGTTCGCCGCCGGCTTGGACGCGCTCGTCGTCGCCGGCGGGGAGCTGCCCGAGGCGCAGTGGTGGCAGCGGTGGGCGGCGACCGGAGCACCGGCGGAGACTCCCCAGCCCTGACCGCGCGACGGGCGTCGCAGCCGGTGGACGAAGGTCAGACGGCGGTCCGGGCCGCCGCGGCCGGCGGCCGGCCGGCGTCCGCGGCTTTGTCCAGCGGCGCGACCACGACCCGCCGGCACACCGACCGGAGCAGCGCCAGCTGCTCGGCGCTCGCCCCCGCGTCCACCACGACCGTGTCGGCGGCCGCCAGGTCCATGAAGCGCATCGGGGCCCGCGCGTCGAGCTTGCCGTGGTCGAGCAGCAGGACCACGCGCCGGGCCACCCGGGCCATGGTCCGCTTGGTGTCTGCGTCGGAGGCGTTCGCGGAGTAGACGCCGGCCGGGCCGGCGGCAGCCGCGGAGAGCACGGCCACGTCCACCGCGAGGTCTTCCAGGCTGGTCCGGGTGATCGGCCCGGTGAAGGACCGGGTGGGCCCGTGGTAGGCCCCGCCCAACGCCAGCAGCTCGATGTCCGCACGCTCGATGCAGGTCTGGATCACCGGCACGGAGTGCGTCACGACGGTCCGGCCGCCGGGCAGCAGGGCGGCGAGGGCCGCCACGGTGGTGCCCGCGTCCAGGGCCACCACCGCCTCGGACGCCACCAGCGGGACAGCGGCCCGGGCGACCGCCTCCTTCTCCGCGGTCGCGGCGCCCCGTCGCTGGTCGTACGGGATCCCGGACGCGGGCGGGGGCAGGCTGGCGCCACCGGCGACCCGGTTGACCAGGCCCTCGGCGGCGAGCTGCCGCAGGTCGCGCCGGATGGTCATCTCGGAGACGCCGAGGGCGGACGCCGCGTCGGCCGAGGAGAGGTAGCCGGACTCGCCGAGCCGGCGCAGCAGCTCGCGGCGCCGCTGTGGCGCCTGGGTGTACCGCACCGGTCCAGCCAAGTGGGACGCCGCCATTTTGTCAATTTGCGCACAACAGATCTTGCTCTTTTCGTTCGTTCGCGAACACAATGGCTCACATCCGCCGGGGAGAAGGAGGCAGGTGACCGGGTCAGTACGCGCGACGCCCACGCTGGACGCCATCGCCCGCCCCGGCGGTGGGTTCGCCATGGTGGCCATGGACCAGCGGGAGAGCCTGCGGACGATGTTCGCGCAGGCCGGAGCCGGCCGGCCCGGCGACAGCGAGCTGGTCGCCTTCAAAACCGCCGTCGCCCGCGCGCTCGGGCCGCTGGCGTCCGGGTTCCTCATCGACCGGGAGTACGGCTTCGACCGGGTACGCGACGGGATGCTGCCGGAGAGCTGTGGTCTGATCCTCGCGGCGGATGTCCTGACACAGCCGCCCGGCCGGCCGGCCGAGGAGACCTCGCTGGACGAGGTGGTCGCGGCGCCGGAGTTCGACCTCACCGGGGTACGGGCGATCAAGCTGCTGCTCGTCTGGCGCCGGGACGCGCACCGCGAGGCACGGGTCGAGCTGGCCCGCCGGTTCATCGCGCTGGCCGCCGCACGCGGCGTGCTGTCGGTGCTGGAGCCGGTCGTCCGGGCCACGCCGCAGGAGCGGTCCGCCGGGACCTGGGACGAGGACCAGGCCATCCTCGAGGCGGCCCGCGAGCTCGCGCCGCTACGGCCGAGCCTCTACAAGGCACAGATGCCCCGGCACGGCGACGGGACCCCGGCCGAGCTGCGCGGCGCCTGCGAGAAGCTCAGCCACGCCGTGGCCGGGCCGTGGGTGGTGCTCTCCCAGGGCGTGCACCGGGACGCTTTCCCGGCGGCGGTACGCGCGGCGTGCCAGGGCGGCGCGAGCGGGTTCCTCGCCGGCCGTGCCATCTGGAGCGACGTGGTGGGGCGCACGGACCTCGACCAGGCGCTGGCCCGTGTCACGGTGCCCCGGCTGGCCCGGCTGGTGGAAGTGGTCGATCGGGAGGCGACCCCGTGGTGGAAGGCATGACCGCGGCGGCGGTCGGGCTGCTGCACACCGTCCCCGCGCTCGCCGAAACCTTCGACCGCCTGGTCGCGGCCGAGGCTGGGCAGCTGCGGCGGATCCACGTGGTGGACGCCTGGCTGCTCGACACCGCGCGCCGGGAGGGCGTGACACCGGCCGTTCAGCAAGCGGTGCTCACCCATGTCCGGCAGCTGGCGTCGGCCGGGGCGCGCGCGGTGCTCGTCACCTGTTCCTCGATCGGGGAGGCGGCGGAGACGGCGGCCGCCGCGGTCGCCGTGCCGGTGGTCCGGGTGGACGCGGCGATGGCGGACGAGGCGGCCGCGCTCGCCAGCGCGCCGGGCGCCCGGGGCCGGATCGCCGTGCTCGCCACGCTCCCCTCGACGCTCGGTCCGACCGGGCGGCTGGTAGAGCGCGCCGCCCGGGACGCGCCGCGGCCGGTAGCCGTGACGGCCGAGGTGGTGGCCGGCGCGGCCGAGGCGGCCGACCGGGGCGAGCGCGACCGCGCCGAACGGCTCGTCGCGGCCGCGGTCGGCCGCCCGCCGGCCACCC
>JADGHA010000232.1 GCA_019689695.1 Micromonosporaceae bacterium
GGCCCGGCCCGCCCGGCGCGGTCCCCCGCGAGCTGGCCGAGCTGGTCACCGTGTACGCCCGGGGCGCGCCGCTGACGCCGGTGACGGTGCTGCGCACGGTCCGCCGGGCGTACGAGCTGCGGGACGAGATGGACGTGGTGCTCGCCGAGCTCGCCGACGACACGGTGTCCATCATGGATGGCCGGCGGATCCGCGGCCGGTTCCGCGAGATCGAGGTGGAGCGGCTGGGCGGCGGCCGCAAGCTCCTGGACCGGGTGGAGGCGCGGCTGCGCGAGGCCGGCGCGGTGCGCGGAGACTTCACCCCCAAGCATGTTCGGGCGCTGGGCGAGGCGGCGCGGCAGCCACCCGACGCGGTCGCCCCGGCGCCTCTGCCCCGCAAGCCGACCGCCGGCGACGTGGTGACGGCGGCGGTACGCGCCGGGGTGGCCCGCGTGCTCGCCCACGATCCGCTGGTCCGGCTGCGCGCCACGCTCGCCGATGACGACACCGCTGTGCACCAGATGCGGGTGGGCTGCCGGCGGCTGCGCAGCGATCTGAGCACCTTCGCCGCGCTGGTCGACTCCGACTGGGCCGGGGCGCTGCGGGCCGAGCTCGGCTGGCTGGCCAAGGCGCTGGGCGGGGCGCGCGACGCCGAAGTGCTGCGGGCCCGGCTACGGCGCACCGCTGGCGCGGACCCGCTCGCCCCGCTGGACGACGCCGCGGTGGCCCGGATCGACGCGGACCTCGCCGCCCGGCACGAGGATGCCCTCATCACGCTGGACAACGCCCTCGCCTCCGACCGCTACCTGGCACTGGTCGACATGCTGGTGGACGCGACCCGGTCGCCGCGGCTGACCGCGCTGGCCGGCAGGCCCGCGCACGAGGTGCTGCCCAGGCTGGTGGCGAAACCCTGGCGGCGAATGGTGTACGGGCGGGGCGGCGTGGACGGCGCGGCCGACCTCGACCCGGCCGCGCCGGACGAGCGCTGGCACGCGGTGCGGATCCGCGGCAAGCGGGCCCGGTACGCGGTGGAGGCGGTGGCGGGCGTCCTCGGCGGCGCCGCGGCCGACCTGGCGAAGGCGCTCGGCGCGGTGCAGGACCTGCTCGGCGAGCACCAGGACGCGGCGGTGGCCGCGGAGACCTGGCTGTCCATCGCCCGCTCCGACCCGGACGACCACAGCCTCGCGGTCACCGCCGGGCGGCTCTACGAGCGGGAGCGCGCGACCATCCGCAGTGTACGGTCGAGGTTCCCGGCCGCCTGGGCCGGCGCGACGAAGCGGCGGGTGGTCGCGTGGCTGCTCTAGTCCGGGCCGCCGGTGGTGTGGTGTGGCGGCCGTCCAGCGCGGGTCCGGAGGTCTGCCTCGTGCACCGTCCCCGCTATGACGACTGGTCGCTGCCCAAGGGCAAGCTCGACGCCGGCGAGCATCCGCTGGCCGCCGCCGTGCGCGAGGTATGGGAGGAGACCGGGGTACGGGCGGCGCCGCAGGTCCGCCTCTCCTCCACGCACTACCAGACCCCGAACCAGTCGGCGAAGGCCGTCGACTACTGGTCGATGCGGGCCTTGGCAACCGGCTCATCCGTGCCCGGCCGGGCTCTGCCGGACCGGGAGGTGGACGAGGTGCGGTGGCTCGCCCCGGCCGCGGCGGCCGGACTGCTCAGCTACCCGCGCGACGCCAAGCTGCTGGCCGAGTTCGCCGCGCTGCCTCCGGTCACCGGGCTGGTGCTGCTCGTCCGCCACGCGTACGCGGGTGAACGCAAGGACTGGACGCTGCCGGACGCGGCGCGCCCGCTGGACGCGACGGGAAAGGCCGAGGCTGCCGCGTTGGCGCGCCTGCTGGCGCTGTTCCAGCCCACCCGCCTGGTGTCCGCCTCCCCGCAGCGGTGCGTGCAGACGCTGGCGCCGCTGGCGGAGGCGACCGACCTGCCGGTCGAGGTGGAGTCGGTCTTCGACGAGGCGGCGTTCGAGAAGAACCCCGCCGGGGCGGCGGCGCGGCTGGTGGCGCTGGCGGCCACGGGCGCGGTGACCGTGGTGTGCAGCCAGGGCCTGGTCATCCGGGAGACGATGCCGCTGGTGGCCGGAGCAGGGGACTTCACCACCCCGAAGGCGACCGGCTGGGTGCTCCCGTACGCCGCGGACCGGTTGATCGCCGCGGACCGCCTTACGTTGTCGGACTCCGGCTGATCGCCACGCTGCCCAGGCAGTCATCCGGGCTCACCGCCGGGAGACCGAGACTCTCCGCGACGGCGGCCTGCGGGCTGTCCAATGCGGAGATGGCCGCGGTCCGCCGGGCGCCCAGCCGATGACCTTGCGGTCCAGTGTGGAGATCGGGCCGTCACCGACCTTTGCGCGCTGCCGGACGTGCTGGAGGTCACGGATCCCCGGCAGTCCCGCCGCGGCCAGCGTCCTGGTCGCCGCGATCTTTCGGCAAGCCATGCGCAGAGCGGGCTCGGCCTCGTCTTGGCGGTCGCGCTCGACGGTGGTCCGGATGGTGCTGGTTCCGGCGACGATGAGGTTGTCCGGCCGGTACACCTGGTGGGCGCCGACGCCGCCGAGCCGGCTGCACAACCCGTTCGGGTGGGGTGAGCGGCCGGGGCCGGCCGCCGGACAGCATTCGGGGCGACCCCCGGGGGGTGGACGCCCCGAACCTCGTTGCCGCTAGCGCGCCTTCCTGGCGGGCGCCTTCCTCGCCGCCGCCTTCTTGGCGGGCGCCTTCTTCGCCGCCGCCTTGGCGGTCGCGGTGGCGCGCGCGGTCGCCGCGGCCTTGGCACCCTTGGCCGGCGCGGCCTTCGCGGTCTTCTTGGCCGCCGCGCCCTTCTTCGCCGCGGTTGCCTTCGGCACCCGCCCGCTGGCTACGACGTCCTTGAAGCCGGCGCCCGGCCGGAACGTCGGCACGGACGTCTTCTTCACCTTCACCGTTTCGCCGGTGCGCGGGTTACGTGCCGTTCTCGCGGCGCGCACGCGCTTCTCGAAGACCCCGAACCCGGTGATCGCCACCCGGTCGCCCTTGGCGACGGCCGACTGGACCTCAGACAGCACCGCGTCCAGCGCGGCCGACGCGGTCTTCTTGTCGCCCAGGCGAGTGGCGAGCGCCTCGATGAGCTCGGCCTTGTTCACGACTTCCCTCCCATTGGATAACAGGACTCTCGCGAGCCCATTCTGCGCGCACGCTATGCCCTTCTGCCACCGGACACAAACATCTGGCAGAAAATAGTCGTTGTGTCTCAACAGATTCGCCCCCGCTGGACCATCCAGCGGGGGCGAACGGCCGGTGTAGACCCGGATTGGGCTAACCGACGACGGGCAGGAAGGGCAGCCGCCGCGCCTCGTAGGCGGCCACCGCGTCCTCGTGCCGAAGCGTCAAGCCGATGTCGTCCAAGCCTTCCATCAGGCGCCAACGGCTGAAGTCGTCCAGCGGGAACGCCCAGGTGGCACCGGATGCGCGTACCTGGCGGTGCACCAGGTCGACGGTTACCGGCGCGGCCGGGTCGGCGGTCGCCAGGTCCCACAGCTGCTCGATGGCGGACAGCTCCAGCTCCACCGGCAGCAGCCCTTCCTTGAGCGCGTTGCCGCGGAAGATGTCCCCGAACCGCGGGGCGAGCACCGCGCGGAAACCCCAGTCCCGCAGGGCCCACACTGCGTGTTCGCGTGACGACCCGGTGCCGAACTCGGGGCCGGCGACAAGGATCGAGGCCCCGGCGTAGCGCGGATCGTTGAGGACGAAGGCGGGATCCTCGCGCCACGCGCTGAACAGCCCGTCGGCGAAGCCGGTGCGGGTCACCCGCTTCAGGTACACCGCCGGGATGATCTGGTCGGTGTCTACGTTGGACCGGCGCAGCGGGACCGCGGTGCCGGTGTGCTCGGTGAACTTCTCCATCGTCATCCCCCTTCAGCGGGCCAGGTCGGCGGGTGCGGCGAGCCGGCCGGCCACCGCGGTCGCGGCGGCCACCGGCGGGGAGACCAGGTGCGTGCGGCCACCGCGGCCCTGCCGCCCCTCGAAGTTGCGGTTGGACGTGGATGCCGAACGCTGGCCGGGCCGCAGCGTGTCCGGGTTCATGCCCAGGCACATCGAGCAGCCGGCGTAGCGCCATTCCGCGCCGGCCTTGATGAACACCTCGTCCAGCCCTTCCGCCTCCGCCGCCTCGCGCACCGCGGCCGAGCCGGGCACCACGAGCATCCGCACGCCGTCGGCCACCCGCCGTCCGTTCAGCACCTCAGCCGCGGCGCGCAGGTCCTCCAGCCGGCCGTTGGTACAGGAACCGAGGAACACCACGTCGATCGGGATGTCCCGCATCGGGGTGCCCGGCTGCAGTGCCATGTACTGCAGGGCGCGCTCGGCCGCGGCCCGCTGGGCCTCGTCGGCGAAGGACGACGGATCCGGTACGACGTCGTCGAGTGACGCGCCCTGCCCCGGGTTGGTGCCCCAGGTGACGAACGGGCTGACGGTGGACGCGTCCAGCACCACCTCGGTGTCGAAGGTCGCGCCTTCGTCGGTGGGCAGGGAACGCCAGTAGTCCAGCGCGGCCTCCCACGCCTTACCGCTCGGCGCGTAGCGGCGGCCCTCCAGGTAGGCGAACGTGGTGTCGTCCGGCGCGATCAACCCGGCCCTGGCGCCCCACTCGATGGACATGTTGGAGATGGTCATCCGGCCCTCCATGGAGAGCTTGCGGATGGCCGGGCCGCGGTACTCCACGATGTGCCCGCGGCCGCCGCCGGTGCCCACCTTGGCGA
Organism: Micromonosporaceae bacterium; assembly: GCA_019689695.1. GTDB lineage: Bacteria > Actinomycetota > Actinomycetes > Mycobacteriales > Micromonosporaceae > JADGHA01. The sequence continues at coordinate 4,709 of JADGHA010000232.1, forward strand.
TCAGGGCGAGCACCAGATCCTTGGCGGTGACGCCCGGGCGCAGTTCGCCCTCGACGGTGACCGCCATCGTCTTCGGCCGGTGCTGCGGCAGCGTCTGGGTGGCGAGCACGTGCTCCACCTCGCTGGTGCCAATGCCGAAGGCGAGTGCGCCGAATGCGCCGTGGGTGGAGGTGTGCGAGTCGCCGCATACGATCGTCATGCCGGGCTGGGTCAGCCCGAGCTGCGGGCCGATCACGTGGACGATGCCCTGGTTCGCGTCGCCGAGCGAGTGCAGCCGCACGCCGAACTCTGCGCAGTTGCGGCGCAGCGTCTCAACCTGGGTGCGGGACACCGGGTCGGCGATGGTTACCAGGTTGTCCGTCGGCGTGTTGTGGTCCTCGGTGGCCAGCGTCAGGTCCGGGCGGCGTACTCGCCGGCCGGCCAGCCGCAGACCGTCGAAGGCCTGCGGGCTGGTCACCTCGTGCAGCAGGTGCAGGTCGATGTAGAGCAGATCGGGTTCGCCGGACGCGGCGCGTACCACGTGCGCGTCCCAGATCTTCTCCGACAGGGTTCGTTGTGTTGGTTCTCCCACCATCTGGACATCCTACATTCTGGGAGGTATGTTTCGCTTCGTGGGACATAGTATGAGCGGTGTCGGGGTTCTGGACAAGGCGGTGATGATTCTGGCCGCCTGCGTGGACGGGGCCAGCCTGGCCGAGCTCGTGGAGCGGACGAAGCTGCCCCGGGCCACCGCGCACCGGTTGGCGCAGGCGCTGGAGATCCACCGGCTGCTGGTGCGGGACAGCCAGGGGCGCTGGCGGCCCGGCCCACGCCTGGGCGAGCTGGCCAATGCGGCGCCCGACGTCCTGCTCACCGCAGCCGAGCCGATGCTCGCCGCGTTGCGCGATGCCACGGGCGAAAGCGCCCAGCTTTATCTGCGCCGCGCCGACGAGCGTGTCTGTGTGGCCGCCGCGGAACGGGCCAGCGGCTTGCGCGACACCGTGCCGGTCGGCTCGGTCCTGCCGATGACCGCGGGATCGGCCGCGCAGATCCTGCTCGCCTGGGAGCCGCCGGAGGCGGTGATGCCGCTGCTACCGCGGTGCAAGTTCACCGGCCGCACCTTGGCCGAGGTACGCCGCCGTGGCTGGGCGCAGAGCGTCGCCGAGCGGGAGCCCGGCGTCGCCAGCGTCTCGGCCCCGATCCGGGACCGCACCGGCCGGGTCATCGCCGCGATCAGCGTCTCCGGGCCGATCGAGCGGCTTGGCCGCCGGCCCGGCGACCGGCACGCGATGGCCGTGGTCCGTGCCGGGCAGCGCCTGTCCGGCCTGTAACCCTGTCGCGGGTAGGCCGCTCTGCGGCCGGTAGCCCTGTCAGTGGCGGTTCGCCCTCTCTGCGGCCGGTAGCCCTGTCTGTTCTGTCGGTAGTTTCTCGCGTTCGGTGGTCGTTGTGGGGTTTAGGCCGACTTTCGGGTGGTAAACAGCGTCGCCACGACCGGCCCCGGTGGTGATTGCGCCGCATTCGTCCGCCGGTGGCCGCCCTCTACAAACGACACACAGGACGGACGACAATGCTTGACAGTGAGACCACCACTCACCGGCGCGCCCCCGGCCGGCACCGCAGGCCCGTTTCCCGCAACCGGAGTGCGGTTGTGCTGACCGTGCTGCGGGCGATGGGCGCCTGGTTTGCCCGGGTGAAGCGCGACCGCTGACCGGGGCGCGACCGCGGGCCGGCCGGCGCGGGCCGGCTGGCCCATGAGCAAGCGCGGATGTAGCCCCGACCGGATTCGAACCGGCGCTACCGCCTTGAGAGGGCGGCGTCCTAGGCCGCTAGACGACGGGGCCAAGACTGCAGGTACTGCCGTACAGAGGGATTTCGCTGGGGTACCAGGACTCGAACCTAGACTAACGGAGCCAGAATCCGTCGGGCTGCCAATTACCCCATACCCCACTGGCGCTCGGCAGCGCCGGGAACAAACCTTACCCGACCGCCGAGGACCTCGCCAACTCACCCCGCCTACGTCACTCCAGGGCGACCACCGGGTTGACCAGTTCGCCGATCCCCTCCACGCGGACGGCGACCGTGTCGCCGCCGACCAGCGGGCCCACCCCGGCCGGAGTGCCGGTGAGCACCACGTCGCCCGGGAGCAGCGTCATCACGTGCGAGATGTACGAGACCAGGG
>JADGHA010000233.1 GCA_019689695.1 Micromonosporaceae bacterium
CGCCGAGCGCGTAGCCGCGGGCCGGGCGTCGAGCGCGTAGCCGCGGGCCGGGTGCGTGCGGGCCTGGGCCGCGCGGCTAACCGGTGATCCGCAACAGGTCGCCGGGGGTGACCGCGAGCACCACGGCGGCGCGGCCGCCGTTGACCGCGATCGCCACCCGTCCGGCGGAGTCGGCGAAGACGACCAGCCCGCCGGCCGGGGCGTCGGCGAAGGTGGCGCCGCGCACCGCCCGTACCCCGCCCACGGTCAGCGCCTTGCCGAGGCCGTCGAGGGCGGACGCGGGCGCGGCGAGCTGGACGTTGCCGAACCGATCGACGGTGAGGACCTCCGCCTCCAGCCAGCCGGGGCCGCTCTCCACCACCGGATCGGGCAGCCGCACCAGCGTCGACGGGTCCAGGCGCGGTCCGGCCTCGGCCAGGCTCGCGCCGGCGGCGATGCGGGCCGCGGCCGGGGCGAAGATGTCGCGGCCGTGGAAGGTGTGCGACACTTCGGCGGCGAACCAGTCCGGGTTGGCCAGCTCGACCACCTCGGTCACCCCGCCCAGCGCGTCCGCCGCCCAGGGCAGCAGGCCGTTGTCCGGACCGACCAGGACGCCGCCGGGGGTCTGGACCGCCACACCGCGGCGGGCCGTACCCACGCCGGGGTCGACGACCGCGACGTGGACGGCCGGGGGCAGGTGCGGCACCGCCTGCGCGAGCACGGCGGCGCCGCGGGCCACGTCGCCGGGGGCGACCAGGTGCGTCACGTCGATGACCCGTACCGCCGGGGCGAGCCTGGCGATCACGCCGTGGCAGGCCGCGGCGAAACCGTCAGACAGACCGTAGTCGGTGGTGAGGCTGATCCATTCGTACCCGGCCATGCCAACACGGTACTGGTTGACTACTCGGTTAGCTCGTCCCCGCCCAGCACCCAGGTCACGAACACCTGATGCTGGTCGAGGTACTCCCGGACACCCGCCGGCAACTGGTCGACCAGGACGGCCACCGCCGCCAGCGGCGCTTCCGGGTTGGCGACCAGGGTGGTGGTGCTGCCCTCGGTCGCGGGGCGCTGCGCCATACCGGCGTCCACATTGAGCAGCCGCCGGTCGGCCACCGCCTCGACCGGCGTGCCCGGCGCGACGAACGGGACCGACAGCTCGCGGGCCACCAGCGCGGCCAGGACCAGGCCCGCCTCGCCCACCCCGGTGACCGCGTCGACCATCCCGCGGACGGCGCCGGCCACGGCGCGCAGCACGTCGGAGGTGTCGGCCGGGTCGCCGAGCAGCGACCAGACGTCCAGCACGCCATCGCGCACGTGCCGGCGCAGGGCGGCCCGGCCGGCCGCGGCCGGCTCGGTCAGGCCGTCCAGCCGCAGCTCGAGCGTGAGCTCGTCGTGCAGCTCGATGCCTTCGTTCCCGATGACCGGGATGGACGGCTTGCGCCGCCGGGCCTCGTCCACCGCGCCCGGCGCGACCGCGGTGATCCGCATGCCACGCCGCTGGTAGAACCTCAGCGCCGGCAGGTTGTCGTTGGTGGTGATCAGCCAGACCCGGCGCAGCCCCAGACCGCGGGCCTCGTCGGCGACCGCGGCCAGCAGGGCGCTGCCCGCGCCGCCGCCGCCCGAGCCGGCCGCCGCGACGCTCACCACCTCCAGCACGTCGCCGCCCACGTGGTACGCGAGCGCCCCGAGCACCGTGCCGGCGGCGTCCACCGCGACGAGTGTCGGGAGGGTTCGCAGGTCGTACGCGACGCCGTGGCCGACGACGATCGGACCGCCCCAGGTGGTGTCATGGATCGCGTCCACCGCCACGCGGTCCTCGGCGGTGGCTCGGCGTACGGTCAAGTCGGGCACGGGTAAAGGTTGCCGCATCCGGCCCGCTTCCGCTCGGAGGATCACACAGAGCGCTGGTAGACGGCGGGCGTTATGCCGTATGCGCGGCGGAACCAGCGGGTCAGGTGGGCCTGGTCGGCGAAGCCGGCCGCCACCGCCGCCTGCGCCGGCGGCTCGCCCGCCGCGAGCAGCCGCCGGGCCGCGCGCAGTCGCACCTGCCGCAGATACGTGCTGGGCGCCATCCCGTACCGCGCCTGGAACTCCCGGTACACCTGGAACCGGCTGCACCCGGCGGCCGCGGCCAGGTCCTCGGCGCGCAGATCCTCGCGGTACCGGTCGTGCAGCAGGTCGCGCACCCGGGCGACCGGCGCGTTCGAGAGCCCGGCCCGGCCGGCCACCGGCGGGCGCGAGCGGGCGTGCCGGCGGATCGCCGCGAGCAGCATGGCGTCGATGGCCTCCTGGGTGGCGAGCGGATCCGTGCCCGCGAGCACCCGGTCGGTGGCGCGCCGGATCCGATTCACCAGCTCGGGATCGCTGATCACGGGATCCGTGAAGAGTGGCAGCGCGGATTTGTACCCGGCCTCAGCCAGCGCGGCGCGGACCTGGCCGGGATCGACGTGCACCATCCGGTACGTGAAGCCGGAGGGCGTGCCGGTGTGCCCGTCGTGCGGATCGTCCGGGTTGAACGCCATGGCCAGCCCGGTGGTGCTCAGGTGCGCGCCGCCGCGGCACCGGAACGCCTGCGCGCCGTCCTCGGTGTAGCCGAAGGAGTACGAGTCGTGGCTGTGCCGGTGGTACACGTGCTGCACGAAATGGGCGCCCAGCACCTCCACGCCGAGGTCGGAGACCCTCCGGTACCGCGTCCACTCAGGACCGGCGCTCACCCGCGCACCAGCGTTCAAGACCGCCCCCGCCCCGGCCTCCTACCGTCTGCTCCATGCCCCATGAGACCAAGATTGCCATGGTCGTGCGGTACGACCTGCCGACCTGGCAGAAGCTCAACGTCGTCGCGTACCTGGCGTCGGGGGTGGCGGCCGGGCGGGACGGGGTGATCGGCGAGCCGTACGAGGACGCCTCCGGTCGCCGGTACCTGGCCATGTTCGGCCTGCCGGTGCTGGTCTTCGCCGCCGACGCGGACCAGATGGCCACCGTACGGCGCCGGTGCGCCGAGCGCGACCTGCCCGCGGTGATCTTCACGGACGAGCTGTTCAGCACCTACGACGACGAGGCCAACCGGGCCGCGGTGCGGGCGGTCGAGTCGGAGAAGCTGTCACTGGCCGGGATCGGTCTGCACGGCCGGCGGTCCGTGGTGGACAAGGTGCTCAAGGGCCTGCGACTGCACCCGTGACCATGATCAGGCGGGCGGCACCGCGCTGTTCGCGGACCGTGCGGCGGCGTTCTCCCGCACCAGCGGCGCGGCGTTGAACCGTACCGGCACGGTCTTGTTCGCGATCGGCACGGTTGCGGGGCGTGCGCCAGCGGCCGTTTGGTAGATGGACGGGAGGCGACGCCCCGGGCACCCCCGTGCCCCCGAAGGGGGACTACCCGGGGCGTCGCTGTTTACCGGTGCGACCGCACCGGTCCTTCTCGTTATCCGAACTGGCCAGGCTGGTAGTCACCGGCCGGCTGCTGGACGATGACGTTCATGCGGTTCCAGGTGTTGATGAGGGCGATGAGAGACACCAGGGCGGCGAGCTGGTCCTCGTCGTAGTGCTTGGCGGCGTTCGCCCAGACCTCGTCGGGGACGCCACCGGCCGCGTCGGCGATGCGGGTGCCCTGTTCGGTCAGGTCCAGCGCGGCCCGCTCGGCCTCGGTGAAGACCTTGGCCTCCCGCCAGGCCGCGACCAGGTTGAGGCGCACCGAGGTCTCTCCGGCGTGCGCGGCATCCTTGGTGTGCATGTCGGTGCACACCCCGCAGCCGTTGATCTGGCTGGCCCGGATCTTCACCAGCTCCTGCGTCGCGTGCGGCAGGGTCGAATCCGCCACGAGCTTGCCGGCCGACTGGAGATACTTCAGGAACTTGGCCGCAAGGGGGGTTCCGTAGTAGTTGAATCGGGCTTCCATGGTTGACTCCTGTGCCTCTTGTGCTGCCTACACCGCTCTGACGGGACAGCTGCGCACGACGTAACAGCGATGAGAGGTGACCTGCGTCTCCCGGCCCAAGGCGGGAGGGCGAGACCCAGGACGCCCTGGCGGGACGCGGCACCGGTTGTCGCGGCGCTGATCAGCCGCGCAGGCGCAGGCCGCGGGGGGTGGCCCGGAACCCGGCCGCGGTCAGCGCGTCGCGCAGCGGGGAGGCGTGCACCGCCTCACCGTCGGCCCGCTCCACGGAGATGGTGCCGAGCGCGCCGGAGTGCACGGCGTCGGCGAGCGCCTTCGCCGCCACCGCGAGCGCCTCGGGATCATCCAGGTAGGACAGCAAGGTGCGCCCGCCGCGCTCGACGTAGAGGGCCAGCTCGCCGGCGACCAGGACGACCAGGGCGCCGGCCTTGCGGCCCGCGCGGTGGCCGGTTGCCGTGCCCTGGTCGGTGCCGTCGACGACCCGGTCCGGCCAGGGCAGGGCCGCGCCGTACGGGTTGGCCGGATCGGTGGCGGCCAGCACCAGCGCGCCCGCGGGCCGGGCGGATCGCCGCGCATCGGGGTCGGCGAGCGAGCGCAGCCGGTCCACCGCGCCGGGCACCGCGAACTGCGCGGCGCCCAGCCCTTCGACGAAGTAGCCGCGGCGTGCCGCGCCGCGCTCCTCCATCGCGGCGAGCACCGGGTAGACGGCGGCGAACCCGCCCGGCACGTCCTCGGCCGCGACCGCGCCGCGGGTCACCACGCCGTGCCGTTCCAGCAGCAGGTCGGCGAGCGCGGTGGCCCGCCGGGTCGGGTCGGTGTCCCGCTCGGGCAGCCGGTGCCAGCGCCCGGCCACGGTCGGTGGCCCGCCGCGGGACGGCAGCGCCAGCCGCCCGGGGCGCCGGTAGCGCGAGCGCGGCGCGCTGGGCCGGGAGCGGTGTGCTCCCGTGCCGGAGAGCACTGTCCGCAGTGGAGCAAGGGTGTCGTTGGACAGCCAGCCGGCCCAGACCAGGTCCCAGATCGCGGAGATCAGGGACTCGTCATCGGTGCAGCCGATCCGGTCGGCGAGCGGGCGGAAGAACATCGCCTGCCCGTCGCCGAGTGCGTCGAGCACCGCCTGATGCAGGGGGGTCAGGGCGAGCGACTCGTCCGGCGGGGGGAGGACCAGGGGCGCCGCGTCCGCGTACGCCAGGCGGATCCAGCCGTCGCCCCCGGAGATCGATCCAGCGCCGGCCCATACCACCTCACCGCTGGCGCACAGCTCGTCCAGGTATGCCGGGGTGTAGTCGGCGACCCGGGCGGGCAGCACCAGCCGCTCCAGCGCCGAGGCGGGCACCGCCACACCCTGCAGTTGCTCCACCGCGGCGGCGACGCCGGCCACTCCGCGGCCCTCCGTGGTGCCGACCTGCTGCCAGCGGGGAAGGAAGGTGGCGAGTGTACGCGGCGGCACCGGCTCGATCTCCCGCCGCAGCGCGGCCAGGGAGCGGCGGCGGAGCAGGCGCAGGATCTCCGCGTCGCACCATTGGGCGCCGCCCTCCGGGGTGAACTCGCCGGCGACCACCCGGCCGGTCGCGGCCAGCCGGCGCAGCGCCTGCTCCACCACGAAGACCCCGAGCCCGAACCGGGCGGCGCACGCCGCCGCGGTGAACGGCCCGTGCGTGCGGGCGTATCGGGCGACCAGGTCGCCGAGCGGGTCGGCCACCGGCGCGAGGTACGCCGCCGGCACCCCGACCGGCAGCGCCACGCCGAGCGCGTCGGCGTACCGTCCGGCGTCCTCCACCGCGATCCAGCGCTCCTCGCCCGCCACGCGCACCTGGATCGCCCGCCGGGACGCGACCAGCTCGGCCACCCAGGCCGGGTCGACACCCCGCTCGGCAAACTCCATCTCGGACAGGTCGCCGAGGAGGCGGAGCAGCTCCGCGACGTCCTCGGGGTCGCGTGGCCGGCGCTGGTCGGTCAGCCAGCGCAGCCGCCGCTCGGTCTCGGCGACCACGCCGGGGTCGAGCAGCTCGCGCAGGTCCACCCGGCCGAGCAGCTCGCCGAGCAGGGTGGCGTCCAGGGCGAGTGCCGCTGCCCGGCGTTCGGCCAGTGGCGCATCCCCCTCGTACAGGAACGCGCCGACGTAGCCGAACAGCAGCGACCGGGCGAACGGGGACGGGCGCGGCGTCTCCACCTCGGCCAGCCGCACCTTGCGGGACGCCAGGTCGCGCATCAGCCCGACCAGCCCCGGCAGGTCGAACACGTCCTGCAGGCACTCCCGCGCCGCCTCCAGGGTCACCGGGAAGTCGGGGTACTCGCGGGCCACCTCGAGCAGCTGCGCGGCGCGCTGGCGCTGCTGCCACAGGGGCTGCCGGCGGCGCGGGTCGCGGCGCGGCAGCAGCAGCGCGCGGGCGGCGCACTCCCGGAACCGGGCGGCGAACATCGCCGACGTGCCGACCGACTCCTCCACCAGGGAGGAGATCTCGTCCGGCTGGAACGCGACCAGGTCGGCGCCGGGGGGCTCGTCGGTGGTGTCCGGCAGGCGTACCACGATGCCGTCGTCGGACGGCATCACCTGCGCGTCCACCCCGTACCGCTCGGCCAGCCGGCGGCCGATGGCCAGCGCCCAGGGGGCGTTCACCTTGGCGCCGAGGACGCAGTGCACGGCCAGCCGCCAGTCGCCCAGCTCGTCGCGGAAGCGCTCGACCACGACCGTGCGGTCGTCCGGCAGGTGGCGGGTCGCCTCGCGCTGCTCGCGCAGGTAGGCGAGCAGGTTGCTGGCGGCCCAGTCGTCCAGCCCGGTGTCGCGGAGGCTGGCCAGCGCCTCCGGCGCGTCCCCGAGTCGGGCCAGCTGCCGGATCCGGCTCCCGATGGCCCGGCCCAGCTCCACCGGCCGCCCCTGGGTGTCGCCCTTCCAGAACGGCATCCGCGCCGGGGCCCCGGGCGCCGGGCTCACCAGCACCCGGTCCGGCGTGATGTCCTCGATCCGCCAGGA
>JADGHA010000234.1 GCA_019689695.1 Micromonosporaceae bacterium
GCCCTCCGTCTAGTAATCGATATCAATAATTAAAGGGTTCTCATCGTAGAGCGTCGATTGATCCGAGTCCAATGTCCTGTATGCGAGACAGCTGCGCCGCGCTGGCCGTGCCCGCGTGCTCGCCGGAAGCGGCTGGGTGTGACTGGTGTGTGACTGGTCTCGCGTGGTTGGCGCGTTGACGGCCGTTGCTCGCCCTTGGAAGAATCGTTGCCATGCTGTGGTCGCACCGCATCTTCGCCGTCCGCCTGGCGATCGGCCTGGGACGCCACGCCGGCGCATGCTGTCGCCACTGATCTCCCCGCTCCCCATGGCCCGCAACCTGCGCTGGTTCCACGCGCCAGCATTCCTATCTGACTAATAGAATTAGCCGACAATACGGAGTTGACGATGATCGCTATGTCGACCAGGTCGGGCGGGGTCGGACTGCTCGCGGTCGTTGGCCACTGCGGCTGGGCGGTCGAAGGCAGCCTCCCGAGCGAGAGGAGCGGATCGTGACCGTCGCGCCGGTGCGCCACGTTACTCCACTCTGGACCGGGCCCTCCGTGGACAGCGTGGCCGAGCCGGAGGCGCCGCTGGCCTTCACCATCCAGATCAGCCTCACCGGCAGTGCGGTCACCGAGGAGGCGGCCAGGGTACTGCGGGACATCCGAGAGCTGGCGGAGCGGGTGCATGGCGTCACCGTGACGGTGGCTCCGATCACGGCCACGCCCTCCAAAATGGACGCCAGCGGGCTGTGGATCGACCCGGGATCCCGGATGGTGGTGCAGGACGGCCGGCCGGTGCAGCTGACCCGGCGCGAGTTCGATCTGCTGCTGTTCCTGTGCGAGCACCCGCGCCGGGTGTTCAGCCGGGAGCAGCTGCTCAGCCAGGTGTGGGGATACGAGTGGGTCGGCGGCTCGCGGACGGTCGACGTGCACGTGCGCCGGCTGCGGATCAAGCTCGGCCAGCACCGGCCGGTGGTGCGCACCGTACACGGCATCGGATACCGGCTGGACGACGATCTCGAGGTGCGGTTCGGCTTGCCGGTGGAGTGAGATTCCTCCCTGTGGCGCGCCCGCTATTTCCTCGCCGGGCCGCGCTGCGGCGTCGTAGCCTGGCCGGCATGTGCCGATCCGTTGAGAAAGATCGAGAGCTGGAGAGCTCCGGCCGATGCGTCATGGTGAAGCATGTATGATGCAGACTGTCGTATTCCACGTACTATGAACGGTCCCGCCCGAGTTGGTGGTGCTGAGTCGGGGGTAGCGGGGCGTACGGATCGGGCATACGCTCAGTCGCGGTCATCGGAATGGCGACGAAATCCGGTCATCGGAGTGGCGACGGAATGACGAAGACCCTTGATGATGGATGGATCCGCGGCGACTCTCCGGTCGCGCGGGCCGGACAGGAAGCGGCTGCGGGTGGAGGTGCTGACGTGCGCCTGTCAATCGTGACGACACGGTTGGCCGGCGATGTCGAAGAGATCCGCCTGCGTGGCGAGATCGACGTCGACACGGCCGGCGAGGTGCGGGACGCGGTGGCCGAGGTGCTCGCCCGGTCCAGGCCAGCACAGATCAACCTGAACCTGCGCTCGGTCAGCTTCATCGACTCGGTCGGCATCAGCGCCTTGGTGGCCGGCTTCCAGACCGCCCAGGTCAGCGGGGTCAAGTTGGTGGTGACCGAGCCCAGCCGCTTCGTGCACCGGCAGCTGTGGGTGACCGGGCTGCTCGGTCTGTTCGGGGCTCCCGAGCCGTGGCTGGCCGAGTCGGAGGAGCCGGATCCGGCGCACCCGGGCAGTGGCCGGCCGCCGGCGCGTGGCTAGGGAGGCTTGTACAGATACCCGTCGATACGGAATAGTCCGTGCGCGTGTGGTTGCGGATGGGGACGTCTATCGCCCGGCGCTACGTTCTGATGGGTCCGCTCGGCCGCGGCGGCGTGTGCGAGGTCTACCACGCGGTCGACGTCATGGACGGCCGGGCCTGTGCGCTCAAGATGGTCACCCCGGCGCTCGCCGAGGATCCGCGGGTCTGGGACCTGGTCCGGCGGGAGGCGAGGATCACCGAACGGCTGCGCCACCCCAGCGTGCCCAAGGTCTACGGGACGGGCGAGGCGAAGCTGCCCGGCGGCCCTGCCGTCCCATTCCTCGCCCTGGAGCTGCTGCGCGGCGTGCCGCTGGCCGGGCGGCTGGCGAGCGGACCGCTACCACCGGCCGAGGCGCTGCGGATCGCGGCGACCGTCGCCGACGTGCTCGCCGTCGCCCACCGGCGCGGCGTGGCGCACCGCGACCTCAACCCGGCGAACATCATGATGACGCCGACCGGCATCAAGATCATCGACTTCGGTCTCGCCACGGAGGTGCCCGCGTCCGCCCCTGATCCGGCCGATGACGTGTACGCCCTCGGTGTCCTGCTCTACCACATGCTCACCGGCCGCTCGCCGTACCCCCGATCGAGCCCGGCGATGGCGCTGGCCGGGTTCCGGCAGCCGCAGCCCGCACCGACGCCGGTGCTGCTCGTACCCGGCCTGCGGCCCGGCGTGGCCGAGCTGTGCCGCAGCTGCATGGCCAAGCGCCCGGCGGACCGCCCGGACAGCACCACGGTCGCGCTGGCGCTGTGGTCGGCGTTGAGCCCGGCCGCGACGGCCTGGGGTCCGCCGGCCGCCTGACCAACCCTCGCATCTTCCCGGAAAACGCGCTCACGGAGATCAGGGGAGCGGGAGTGGGGCCGGGGATCAGAAGTCGGCGAAGATGAAGGGGTTGCGCCGCGGGAACAGTGATCGCAGCTCCACCGCCGCATCGTGCGGGACGGCACCCCACCCGCGGATCACCACGTCCTCCGGATCGAGTACGCCGTAGACGAGCGCGGACAGCCCGGCGACAGTCAACCTGGCGCCTGCGGCGGTGCCATTTCCTCGGACGACCTCGAGCTTGCCGCTCGTCCCGTCCAGGAGGTACTCGCCCGCGACGAACGGGTCGCCGGCGACGCTGACCGACACACGGCCCGGACCGGCGGCCATGCCAGCCAGGCCCTCCACCGACAGGACCCGAACCATCGGCGCATTCATCCCCGGGCTGGCCACCCGTGCCTCGGTGACCGGCTCCAGGTCGGTGACCCACAGCTCGGGTAACTCGTCCGGGGTGACCGTCACGGTCACCCGCGTCACCTGGTCGACGTGGCGGGCGAAGAACTGCAGCAGCAGCGCGCGGCCGAGTGGGCTGGTGGTGAGCAGCGCATCCCCGACCAGGTCGCCGCCGTGGTCGGTGATCCGGTAAGGCACCGCCCCGACCACCTCGCCGGCCACCCGCGCCGTCGCCAGCCAGTGCCGGTTCTCGTCCCGCAGCCGCAGCGCCCGGTAGTCGGGGAACACCGCGAAGCCGTGCCACTGGTCGAGCAGCCGCAGGGTGAACTCGCGGTAGGCGTCGTACCCGTCCTTGATGCGCTCGAGGTGGACCTCTCCGGGCAGGTCGGCGCGCTGCAGTGCGGCCAGGCCGGCGGGGGAGAAGGTCACCCTACGCGACTTGGGCAGGCTCGCGTACCCGAACCTCTCGTAGAAAGACGGCCGGAACGGGTAGAGGGCGCTCACCACGTGGCCGCCGTCGCGCATCTCGCCGAGCAGCTGGGTCAGCAGGGCCCGGACGTGGCCGCGTCGGCGGGCCAGCGGGTGTGTGGCGACGCCCGCGATGCCGGCCATCGGGTAGGTCGAGCCGCGAACGTTCTGCCGCATCGGGATCGCCGTGGCCGACGCCACGACCGACCCCGACTCTTCCACCGCCAGGGTGACGTTTCCGTCGTGGTACCGGGCGTAGTCGCGGAACTTCTCCTCCTCGGCGGCCGACAGTGGGGAGCCCTCGAAGGCGTACGCCTGAAGGGGGAACGTTGTGGTGACGCGCTCCTCCGCGCCGATCCTGCGTATTCGCATGCGACCAACCGTAGTGACTCAACCGGCCGCCCGACGCGTCCGGCCCCACGGCTTGTAGACGCTGAGCGCGACGTTGAGCACGAGCAGGGTGCAGGCCACCGACGGCGGAACGACGAACTGGCCACGTTCCTGGTTGGACAGTGACTGCGCCGCCGCTGCCGCGGCGCGCACGCCGGGGGTCAGGGCGAACAGGACCAGGACGGCCATCAGGGTCGTCATGGCGAACTTGGTCAGCACCCACCAGTGGCGCAGCAGGCCCCACCGGGTACCCAGCGCGCAGACCAAACCGGTGAGCCATGCGGTCAGGCTCAGTGGCACGACCAGTGCGACGCAGACCAGCTCCGCGGCTGGATAGACGACCGCCGGGTCCACACCGGTGCCGAACGTACCGCCGAGACCGGCGATCCCCAGCACCAGCAGTACCGCATCCGCACCCAGCCAGCCGACCGAGGCGGCGACGTGGGTGACGAGAAATGCCTTTCGCCATCGAGGTGTGAGTCTCATGGCATCGAGGATCGTCTCGCGGCCCGCTCCGGTCGTCGGCCGGCAGGCGACACCGCCGGTACGTACCCTGACGTACCCGGCCGGTCGTTACCAGCCGATCTCGCGGCAGGCGCCGGGCGAACCGGCCGGCTCGACCTGCAGCGTGGCGTGCTCGATCCGGAAGTCGTCCTGCAGCGACTCACGGGCGGCGGCGAGCACCGGCCCCACCTCGGCGCCCGGGTCCAGCGTCAGGTGTGCGGAGGCCACCTCCATGCCGGAGGTCAGCGTCCAGACGTGCAGGTCGTGCACGTCCAGCACGCCGGGCACCTCGGCCAGCCGGTTGCGCACCGCGGTCACGTCCAGATGGGCGGGCGCCGCCTGCACCAGGATGCGGACCGCCGCGCGGGCCAGCTGCCAGGTGCGGGGCAGGATGAACAGGCCGACCGCCACGGCGACGATCGGGTCGGCGTACTGCCAGCCGGTGAGTGCGATGACCGCGGCGGCGACGATGACGCCGGCGGAGCCGAACAGATCGCCCAGCACTTCCAGGTAGGCCCCGCGGACGTTCAGGCTCTCCTGCGCGCCGCCGTGCAGCAGCGCGAAGGCGACCAGGTTGGCGACGAGGCCGGCGACCGCGACGGCGAGCATCGGGCCGGCCTGCACCTGTGGCGGCGCGGTGAACCGGCGGACCGCCTCGACCAGCACGTAGATCGCCACTCCGGACAGGAGCAGGGCGTTGCCGAGGGCGGCGAGAACCTCCAGCCGGTAGAGCCCGAAGGTCCGTTGGCGCGCCGACCCGGTCCGGGCGCCAGGCTGGCCGGGGGCGGCGCGCCGGGCCGCGGTGATGGCGGCGAGTGCCATGGCGATGCCGAGGACGTCGGTGAACATGTGCCCGGCGTCGGACAGCAGCGCCAGGGAGCCGGTCAGCAGGCCGGCGAGCGCCTCGACCAGCATGAGCAGGGCGAGCAGGGCGAGGGCGGCCCAGAGTCGCCGGCTGTGTCGCTGCCCTGCGCCGTGCGCGCCGTGACCGTGCCCTGCCCCCACGCCGGCAAATCTATGTTCACATTGCCATGTATGCAAAGGTGACACTGACAACCGCTTTCGTGTGCAGATCTGGCCCCAGTCCCGGCCGGATCCACGCCAGAGATCTCCATTCTGTGGTCTGATCCGGGGGGTCGTACCGACGAATGCAGCGAAAACGGCGATCCGCACCGTTTCGGGCCCCACGGTCAGATATATATTGACAGCCTCCGATCAAGATGGATAAATCTGCTGAACGCGTCGAGGGCAGGGCGCGTATGCACCAACGGGAGACCGCCTTTTCGATCGTGAAGGAGAGGATCGATGTCCACTGTCTCGCGAAGGACGATTTTCCGGGGTGCGGCCGCACTCGGCCTCACCGCAGCGGTAGGCGTGTCAGCTCCCGAGGCGGCATCCGCGCACAGCGCGGGGGCGCGTGGCGCCCACGGCGCGGCGGGCCGCCGCAAGGGCGGGATCTTCCCTGAGACGATCAACCTGCCGGATGGCTGGCAACCGGAAGGCATCGCCATCGGTGCCCTGCCGTTCGCCTACTTCGGCTCGCTGGCCGACGGCTCCATCTACCGCGCCAACCTGGTCACCGGCGAGGGGCGGGTCATCAGCGCCGGTCCCGGCACCCCGTCCGTCGGGCTCAAGATCGACCACCGGGGGCGGCTGTTCGTGTCCGGCGGTGACGGTGGGGACGCTCGCGTGGTGAGCGCGACCACCGGCCAGGTGCTCGCCAGCTACCAGTTCACCACCGGCCCCACGTTCGTCAACGACGTGGTGCTCACGCCGGGCGCCGCCTGGTTCACCGACTCGCAGAACCCGGCCTCCGTGCTCTACAAGGTCCCGCTGGGCCGGCGCGGACGCCTGCCGGCGCCGGACGAGGTGGTCACCGTGCCGGTCACCGGTGACTTCGTCTTCCAGCCCGGGGCCTTCAACGCCAACGGCATCGACCGCACGCCGGACGGCTCGGGGCTGATCGTCGTGCAGTCCGCCACCGGCACGCTGTTCAAGGTGGACCCGGCCACCGGGGTGAGCCGGACCATCGACCTGGGCGGCGAGTCGGTGCCCAACGGGGACGGGATCCTGCTGGTCGGGCACACGCTCTACGTGGTGCAGAACCAGGACAACACGGTGGCCGTGGTGAAACTCAACCGGTCCGGCACGCGGGGGCGGGTGGTGGAGCGGATAACCGATCCGCGCTTCGACGTACCGACCACGACCGCGGCCTTTGGCAACCGGCTCTACCTGCCGAACGCCCGGTTCAACACACCACCGACGCCCACCACGAAGTACACCGCCAACGCCATCCGCATTCGCTGACTCCTCATCCTGCCTCGCGCTCGGTTGATCATGGGGTTGGTGGCGGCAAATCCGGATTGCCGCTATCCCCATGATCAACCACGCGGGGTGGGCGGGCGCTGC
>JADGHA010000235.1 GCA_019689695.1 Micromonosporaceae bacterium
TGTATAAAGATACTGGGAGTTCCGTTCGGGGGCGGGGGTCGGCCGGCTCCGGCTGTGGGTGCCCTGCCAGGTGGTCTGGGTCCGCGACGGGCCGGACGCGTACGGGTACGGCTTCGGCACCCTGCCGGGCCACCCTGAGCACGGCGAGGAGGCCTTTCTGGTCAGCCGGGATGCCGATGGCCGGGTGTGGTTCGAGGTGCGCGCCTTCAGCCGGCCGGCGACCTGGTACGCCAAGCTGGGCGGCCCGGTCACCCGTCGCTTCCAGGACTGGACGACCGATCGGTACGTGGCCGCGGCCCGGGGGCTGGGCTGACCCAGGTCAGGCGCTCTCCCGGTAGACCAGCTCCGACGGGTACGCGGTGACCGGCGGCATCCAGGTCTGCTCGAGTACCGCGGTCGCAGCCGCCGCGGCGATGCGCTCGACCGGATGGGTCGCCGTGGTGAGGGCCGGCACCCCGTACGAGGCGAACGGGATGTCGTCGAAGCCGGCCACGGCGATGTCGCCGGGCACCTCGATGCCCCGGCTACGTAGCACGGCGATCGCGCCCAGCGCCATCGCGTCGCTGGTGGCGAAGACCGCGTCCGTATCCGGCCAGCGGTCCAGCACGTCCAGCATCGCCGCCCGTCCGCCCGCCGCGGTGAAGTCGCCCGGCACGAGGCGTACCGGGAGTCCGGCGGCGACCATCGCGGCCTGGTAGGCGTCGATCGGCCGCTGCGTGCAGGGCATCCACGCGGGCCCGGTCACCATGGCGATGCGCCGGCGACCGGACGCGTACAGGTGCTGGATCATGGCGCTCGTCGCCCCGCCGTTGTCGACGTCGAACGATGGCACGCCCGGCCAGCCGATGCCGATCGACACCACCCGACCGATCAGGCTGCGCGGCAATGCGCGCAGGACCGCCTCGGTCGTGTTGACCAGGACAGCGCCGCACACGCTGCGGTCACCGGCCAGCCGGTGCAGCACCGTGGGCGCCGAGTCCATCGGGAGCCACTGCAGCGACGCGCCGATGCCGTAGCGCGCTCCGACCTCCGCGGTCGCCCGGACCACCCGGTCGACGTACGGATCGTCCAGCACCGCGGGGTCCAGCCCGACGACCGCGACGACCAGCCGGTACCCCTTGCCGGTCACCAGGGCTCTGGCCGCGGGATCCGGTGCGTAGCCGAGCCGGGTGGCGGCGGCGCGCACCCGTTCGCGGGTATCGGGGGACGCGGGTCCGTATCCGCCGAGCACCCGCGATGCGGTCGAACGGGAGACGCCGGCGGCGCGCGCCACGTCCTCGAGCGTGGGAGCCATGAGCTAAATCATGCACCGGCCGCCTTGCGTTGAGAGCGCTCTCACCGGTGTGCTGCGAAACGCGCACACCAAGGGAGGAGCCCGATGAGCGCGACGACCGCCCCAGCCCGGCAGGTACGTGCGGCCCGCACGGCAGTGGCCGTGGTCTTCGGGCTCAACGGGCTGACCCTCTCCTCGTGGTTCGCCCGCGTGCCGGCGGCCCGCGACGCGCTCGGGCTCTCCGCGGGCCGGCTCGGGCTGCTCCTGCTCACGCTCTCCGTCGGCGCCGTCCTGGCGCTGCCCACCGCGGGCGCGGTCGCCCACCGGCTGGGCGCCGCGCGGGCCGTCGCGGTCGCCGCCGCGCTGGCGGCCGGCGGCCTGACCCTGGTCGGCGTGGCCACCGGGGCCTGGCGCCTGGCGCCGGCCGTCGGTGCCGGCCTCTTCGCGATCGGCTACGGCTCCGGCACCTGCGAGGTCGCGATGAACGTAGAGGCGGCCGCGGTGGAGCGGCGGCTCGGGCGAACCATCATGCCCCGGTTCCATGCGGCCTGGAGCCTCGGCACGGTCGCCGGGGCGGGGGCCGGTGCAGCCTGCGCCCGGGCCGACGTGCCGATCGCGGTGCACCTGTTCGCCGCCGCGGTGGTGGTAGCGGCCGGCACCCTGGCCGCCGTGCGTTCGTTCCTGCCGCGGGCGGTCGCCGAACCGGCTGATCGGGCCGTGGGGTCCGTGGGCCGTTCGGGTGCCGGTGCGCCCTCGGGCAGCGGCGCCCTCGCCGCCTGGCGCGAGCCGCGTACCCTCCTCATCGGACTGCTGCTGCTGGTGCTGGCCCTCGCCGAGGGCACGGCGAACGACTGGCTGGCGGTCGCGTTCGTGGACGGGCACCAGGTCAGCGCGGCCGCCGGGGCGCTGAGCTTCGGCGTCTTCGTGGCCGCGATGACCTTCGGGCGGATCGCCGGCACGGTCGCCCTGGACCGGTGGGGCCGGGTCCCGGTGTTGCAGGCGACGATGGTGCTCGCCGCGGGCGGGGTGGCCATCGCCGTGTTCGCCGGCGCGTGGCCGGTCGCTGTGCTGGGCGTGGCGCTGTGGGGCGTCGGGGCGTCGCTCGGCTTCCCGGTCGGGATGAGCGCGGCGGCCGACGACGAACGGCGTGCCCCGGCCCGGGTCAGCGTGGTGGCCGTGATCGGCTACACCGCGTTCCTGGCCGGCCCGCCGGTGGTCGGGCTGCTCGGCGACCAGGTCGGCGTACTCCGCTCGCTGCTGGTCGTGCCGCTCCTGCTGCTGCCGGCCCTCGCCCTGGTGCCGGCCACCGCCCCCGCTCCCCGCGAGCCTGTCGTGCCAGGCTCCGGTAGCAGCGACATGCCGCTGCTACCGGAGGGCACAACAGCCAGATCAGGGAAAGCGGGTTAGTCGCGCGCCTGGTCGATCTCCGGGCGTTCCTCGCTGGGGTGGTGGTACGAGATCCCGTCGGCGGGCAGCGGGAACTGCACGTCCTCCCCGTACGGCGAGGGCGCGCCCGGACGCTCGAAGGTGAACTCCGACAGCGGCAACCGGCCCTGCTCGTCCAGCGTGGTGGTCTGCGGCACCACCGCCGCGGGCTGCCGGGCCGGGCTCGGCGGCGCCGGCTCGTCCAGCCCTCGCCGGCGGAAGATCTTGCGGCCGAGGAAGACCAGCGGGTCGTAGCGGTTGTCCACCACCCGCTCCTTCATCGGAATGATCGCGTTATCCGTGATCTTGATGTGCTCCGGGCAGACCTCGGTGCAGCACTTGGTGATGTTGCAGTAGCCCAGGCCCTGCGCCGACTGCGCGAAGTCCTTGCGGTCCGTGCGCGCGTCCAGCGGATGCATGTCCAGCTCGGCGGCGCGGATGAACAGGCGCGGGCCGGAGAAGGCCCGCTTGTTCTCCTCGTGGTCGCGGATCACGTGGCAGGTGTTCTGGCACAGGAAGCACTCGATACACTTGCGGAACTCCTGCGAGCGCTCCACGTCCACCTGCTGCATGCGGTACTCGCCGGGGCGCAGGTTCGGCGGCGGCGCGAAGGCCGGCATCTCCCGCGCCTTCTCGTAGTTGAAGGAGACGTCGGTGACCAGGTCGCGGATGACCGGGAAAGTGCGCAGCGGGGTGATCGTCACCGTCTCGCCGTCGGCGAAGGTGGACATCCGCGTCATGCACGCCAGGCGAGGCATGCCGTTGATCTCCATTGAGCAGGAGCCGCACTTGCCTGCCTTGCAGTTCCACCGGCAGGCCAGGTCCGGGGCCTGGGTTGCCTGCATGCGGTGGATGACGTCGAGGACCACCTCGCCCTCGTTCACTTCGACCTGGAAGTCCTCCAGGCGCCCGCCCGTGGCGTCGCCCCGCCAGACCCGGAAGTGGCGCTTCACAGTGTTGCCTCCTTAGCCGCCGCCGACCCATCCAGCTTGTTGAGCCGGGCCTCGGCGAGCGCTCGATCGTAATCGGCGAGCTCTTCGTCGGTGAGATACTTGGCCAGCTCCGCCCGGTCGAACAGGAGCAGCAGCTCGGGCGGCATGGCGGGCACCGGCTTGCGGGTGATCACCACCTCGCCGGAGCCGGCGTCGAGCGAGCAGACCAGGTTGACCTGCCGCCAGGCCGGGTCCATCGTCGGGTAGTCCTCCCGGGTGTGCCCGCCGCGCGACTCCTCGCGGGTCAGCGCGGCCTTCGCCGCGCACTCCGAGACCAGCAGCATGTTGCGCAGGTCCAGCGCCAGGTGCCAGCCGGGGTTGAACCGCCGGCCGCCGGTCGCGGCCACCTTGGCCACCCGGTCCTTCAGGTCGGCCAGCTGCTTGAGCGACTCCTCCAGCTCGGACTTGCGCCGGATGAGGCCGACCAGGTCCTGCATCACCTGCTGCAGGTCATGCCAGATGGCGTACGGGTTCTCGCCCGAGCGGGACAGCGGCGCCAGCGCCGTCTCCACCGCCGCGTCCACATCGGATGGTTTCACCTGCGGCCGGGAGGTCAGCGACGAGGCGTACTTGGCCGCGTGCTCACCCGCCCGCTTGCCGAAGACCAGCAGGTCGGACAGTGAGTTGCCGCCGAGCCGGTTGGAGCCGTGCATGCCGCCGGACACCTCGCCCGCGGCGAACAGCCCCTGTATCGCGCCGCCGGCCGCGCCGGTATCCGGGTCCACCTCGACGCCGCCCATGATGTAGTGGCAGGTCGGCCCGATCTCCATGGGCTGCTTGGTGATGTCCACATCGGCCAGTTCCTTGAACTGGTGGTACATCGACGGCAGCCGCTTGAGGATGTACTCCGGGGAGCGGCGCGAGGCGATGTCGAGGTAGACGCCGCCGTGCGGGGTGCCGCGCCCCGCCTTGATCTCGGCGTTGATCGCCCGGGCCACCTCGTCACGGGGCAGCAGCTCCGGCGGCCGGCGGTTGTTGTCCGGGTCGGTGTACCAGCGGTCCGCCTCCTCCTCGGTCTCCGCGTACTGGTTGCGGAAGACGTCCGGGACGTAGTCGAACATGAACCGCTTGCCCTCGGAGTTGCGCAGCACGCCGCCGTCACCGCGCACCGACTCGGTGACCAGGATGCCGCGCACCGACGGCGGCCAGACCATGCCGGTCGGATGGAACTGGATGAACTCCATGTTGATCAGCGTTGCGCCGACCCGCAGCGCCAGCGCGTGGCCGTCCCCCGTGTACTCCCAGGAGTTGGAGGTGACCTTCCAGGACTTGCCGACGCCGCCGGTGGCGAGCACCACCGCCGGCGCGGAGAAGAGCACGAACTGGCCGGTCTCGCGGTAGTAGCCGAACGCGCCGGCGATCCGGTTGTCGTCGTCGGTCAGCAGCTCGGTGATGGTGGTCTCGGCGAAGACCTTGATCCGCGCCTCGTAGTCGCCGTACTCCTGCTTGTCCTCCTGCTGCAGCGAGACGATCTTCTGCTGCAGGGTGCGGATCAGCTCCAGGCCGGTGCGGTCGCCGACGTGGGCCAGCCGCGGGTACTCGTGGCCGCCGAAGTTGCGCTGCGAGATCTTGCCGTCCTTGGTGCGGTCGAACAGCGCGCCGTAGGTCTCCAGCTCCCAGACCCGGTCCGGCGCCTCCTTGGCGTGCAGCTCGGCCATCCGGTAGTTGTTGAGGAACTTGCCGCCGCGCATGGTGTCGCGGAAGTGCACCATCCAGTTGTCGTTGCTGTTGACGTTGCCCATCGCCGCGGCGGCGCCGCCCTCGGCCATCACCGTGTGCGCCTTGCCGAACAGCGACTTGGAGATGATGGCGGTGCGCTTGCCGGCCAGCCGCGCCTCGATCGCCGCGCGCAGGCCGGCGCCGCCTGCGCCGATGACCACTACGTCGTAGTGGTGCCGTTCGATCCGTTCGGTTGTCGTCATTGTGGTCACCTAGTCGGCTCTAGTTGAAGAAGCGGAGATCGGGGAACCAGTCGGCGGCGACCGCCATGATGTAGAAGTCGGTCACGGCGAGCGTGCCCAGCGTGATCCAGGCCAGCTCCATGTGCCTGGTGTTCAACCGCGAGATGAACGTCCACAGCCGGTACCGGAGCGGGTGCCGGGAGAAGTGCCGGAGCCGCCCGCCCATGATGTGCCGGCAGGAGTGGCAGGAGATGGTGTACGCCCAGAGCATCACCACGTTGCCGAGCAGGATCAGGTTGCCCAGGCCGAAGCCGACCTTGCCGTCCGCACCGCGGAACGCGATTGCCGCGTCGAAGGTGTTGATGCCGGAGATGACGACCGCGGCGTAGAAGGCGTACCGGTGACCGTTCTGGAAGATCAGTGGGAACCGGGTCTCGCCGGTGTACCGCTTGTGCCCGTCCGGCACCGCGCAGGCCGGCGGTGACGCCCAGTAGCTGCGGTAGTACGCCCGGCGGTAGTAGTAGCAGGACAGCCGGAACAGCAGCAGGAAGGGCAGGCTGAAGGCCGCCTCGGGGATGATCCACCAGCCGGGCAGTACCCGGCCGAAATGAGCCGCATCGGGCACGCAGCGGTCGGTGATACAGGGCGAGTAGAACGGTGTCAGGTAGTGGTGGTCCTCGACCCAGTACCACTTGTGCAGGTACACCCGGACGACCGCGTACACCACCCACGCGGTCAGGCCCGTGACCGTCAGCAGCGGGGCCAACCACCAGCGGTCGCGTCGCAGCGTCCGAGCCGATATCGCGGCGCGGGCCCCTGGCCGGGCCGGCCGCACTGCCGTCGTCGTCATTCAGTTCTCCCTGACCGGGGGCGCGTAGCCGTTGTTCAGCGGCGGGCGCGCGGGGTCCTACCTGCTCGCTCCGCCGTGCGCGGGCACAGGGGCGTCCCCGCAGCCGCCACCCCGCGTCCGCGCTGGTGCTTACGTTACGCCGCGTGCATCCGCGGCGGTGCGAGGGGAGTCTGGCGCGTGACCTGCCCGCAACGAAAGCCCGCACGTCACACAAATCACGTTCTGTGCAGAACCTCACTCCCTCACCCCGCCACCCACCCCGGCATTCTCCGGGAAGTGACCGGATGAGGGGGCCGGCCTGACCTGCACCTCCCGGAGGATGCGGGGGGGGGGCTAGCCGGACGCGGTCCCGGTGAAGTTCCAGGAGGCG
>JADGHA010000236.1 GCA_019689695.1 Micromonosporaceae bacterium
CTCCGCATGGTGCCGGTGCCGCTACAGGTACTGGCCGGTGTTGGTGACGGTGTCGATGGACCGCCCGGACTCCGCGCCCTTGCCGCCGGAGACCAGCGTGCGGATGTAGACGATCCGCTCGCCCTTCTTGCCGGAGATGCGCGCCCAGTCGTCGGGATTGGTCGTGTTGGGCAGGTCCTCGTTCTCCCGGAACTCGTCCACGCACGCGTCCAGCAGGTGCTGCAGGCGCAGGCCCTTGTGCCCGGTGGCGAGGTACTCCTTGATGGCCATCTTCTTGCCCCGGTCGACGATGTTCTGGATCATCGCGCCGGAGTTGAAGTCCTTGAAGTACAGGACCTCCTTGTCGCCGTTGGCGTACGTCACCTCGAGGAACCGGTTCTCCTCGGTCTCCGCGTACATCCGCAGCACCGCGGCCTGAATCATCGCGGCCACGCACGCCTCGGCCGAGCCGCCGTGCTCGGCCAGGTCGTCCGGGTGCAGCGGCAGGTCCGGCAGGATGTACTTGGAGAAGATGTCCTTGGCCGCCTCGGCGTCCGGCCGCTCGATCTTGATCTTCACGTCCAGCCGGCCGGGGCGCAGGATGGCCGGGTCGATCATGTCCTCCCGGTTGGAGGCGCCGATCACGATGACGTTCTCCAGCCCCTCCACGCCGTCGATCTCGCTGAGCAGCTGCGGGACGATGGTGTTCTCCACGTCCGACGAGACACCCGAGCCGCGGGTGCGGAACACCGAGTCCATCTCGTCGAAGAAGACGATGACCGGAGTGCCCTCGCTGGCCTTCTCCCGGGCCCGCTGGAAGATCAGCCGGATGTGCCGCTCGGTCTCGCCGACGTACTTGTTGAGCAGCTCCGGACCCTTGATGTTGAGGAAGTAGCTGGTCCGCTTCTCCTCACCGCGCTTCGCGGCGATCTGCTTGGCCAGCGAGTTGGCCACCGCCTTGGCGATCAGCGTCTTGCCGCAGCCGGGCGGGCCGTAGAGCAGGACCCCCTTGGGCGGGCGCAGCTGGTGCTCGCGGAACAGATCAGCATGCAGGAAGGGCAGCTCCACCGCGTCCCGGATCTGCTCGATCTGCCGGTCCAGGCCGCCGATGTCGTGGTAATCGACATCCGGCACCTCCTCCAGGACCAGCTCCTCGACCTCGCTCTTCGGGATGCGCTCGTACGCGTACGCCGAGCGCGGCTCGATCATGAGCGAGTCGCCGGCCCGCAGCGGAACGCCGATCAGGGTGTCGGCGAGGTGGACGATGCGCTCCTCATCGGCGTGCGAGATGACCAGCGCGCGGTCGGGCGGACCGCCGTCCGGGCCCTCCAGCACCTCCTTGAGCATGACCACCTCGCCGGTGCGCTCGAAACCGAGCGCGTCGACGACGTTCAACGCGTCGTTGAGCAGGACCTCCTGGCCACGCCGGAGGCTATTCACGTCGAGCGACGGCGAGACCGCCACCCGCAGCTTGCGACCGCCGGTGAAGACGTCGACAGTGCCGTCCTCGTGCTTGCCGAGGAACACGCCGTAGCCGCTGGGCGGCTGGGCGAGCCGGTCGATCTCCTCCTTGAGCGTGACAATCTGCGCCCGGGCTTCCTTGAGGGTCGCCACCAGCCGCTCGTTGTTCTCCATCAACCGGGCTAGCTGGGCCTGGGTGGCGGAGAGCCGCTCCTCCAGCTGACGCACGTGTCGAGGGCTCTCGGTCAGCTTGCGCCGCACCAGGGCGAGCTCCTCTTGCAGGAACGCGACCTGGGTGGAGAGATCGTGGGCCTCCTTCTCCCACCGTGCGGCGCGCGCATCCGCGTCGTCGCTGCGTGCCACGTCCCACCTCCCCGGGGGTTGAACCTCGTGCTTCCAACACTAACTGCTGAGGGGCTCGATCGAACCTACCCGGCGGACCCGTCACTCAAGCTTGATCGAGTGGAAACAACGTGCCGGCCGCTTCGGGCCGCCGGCCGGGGCCGGGTGTCGCCGGGTGGGGCTCGGTGTCGCCGGACCGGTCTCGGGTACGGTCGGGCAAGGGATACCACCGGATCGCCGGGACTAAACGAGAGGGGGCTGCCGTGTCAGGGGAATCCGAGTCGGACCTGGATGCGGGCGAGGGCGCCATCGGGCAGCTTCGGGTCTGGGTGGACCAGGACCTCTGCACCGGTGACGGGCTGTGCGTGCAGTACGCGCCCGAGGTCTTCGAGTTCGACGTGGATGGCCTGGCCTACGTCAAGGACGGCGCCGGCGAACTGCTCACCGCCCCCGGCAGCCGCGTCGACGTGCCCGAACACCTGTGCCGGGACGTGCTCGACGCGGCCCGGGAGTGCCCCGGCGAGTGCATCCACGTGCTGCGCCGGGTCGACGGCGTCGAGATCGCCGGGCCCGACGCGGTCGATTCCACGACCGCCGGGCCCGCCGCGGCATGAGGCCGGCGTGAGGCCGGCACGCCACGAGCGGCCGGCGGGCGTGAGGTAAGTCTCACACCCCGGACGGCCCCGCGGCATCCGGGCCGGACGGCCCCCCATCGCCACGGCGCCGGGCGTACGCTTCGGCCCCCTTGCTCGGCTTGCGGCGCCGCGGCGGCGCGGTGACCCCGGGCGCCAGCCGGCGGGTGCTGACCAGGAACGCGGTGTGCCCGATCATCCGGTGGTCCGGGCGGACCGCCAGCCCGTCGGCGTGCCAGTCGCGCACCAGCGACTCCCAGGCCCGCGGCTCGGTGAAGCCGCCACGCGCGCGCAGGGCCTCCACCAGCTCGGACAGCTGCGGCGTGGTGGCCACGTACCCGATCAGCACGCCGCCGGGCACCAGGGTCCGCTCGACCATGTCGAGCACCTCCCACGGGGCGAGCATGTCCAGCACGATGCGGTCGAAGCGACCCTCGGCGGTGGCCACGTCGCCCACGTGCAGCCGCCAGGCGGGATGCGGCCCGCCGAAGTAGGCAGCCACGTTGCGCTCGGCGATCCGGGCGAACTCCTCGCGCAGCTCGTACGAGTGCAGCTCGCCGCCGGGACCGACGGCGCGCAGCAACCAGCAGGCGAGCGCCCCGGAGCCGGCGCCGGCCTCGAGCACCCGGGCACCGGGGAAGATGTCCGCCATCGCCAGGATCTGTGCGGCGTCCTTGGGGTAGATCACCTGGGCGCCGCGCGGCATGGACACTACGTAGTCGGCCAGCAGCGGCCGCAGCGCCAGGTATGCGGTGCCTCCGGTGGAGGTGACCACGCTGCCCTCGGGCAGGCCGATCAGGGCGTCGTGGTCGAGCGCGCCGCGGTGGGTGTGGAAAGAGCGGCCCGGCTCCAGGACGATCGTGTGCATCCGCCCTTTCGGGTCGGTCAGCTGGACCCGGTCGCCCGGCCGGAACGGGCCGGACCGCACCACCGGCGCGAGCTCGGCTCGCGTCGGCTCGCACACCCCCCGGCCGTCCGGTCGACCGTCAGCCGCCGGCGCGGCGCGGTCAGCGGCCTCCCTCACCGGGCAGGTCCCCGGGGTTCGAGCAGCTGGGCCAGGTCGGCGATGTGCAGTACGCCAACGATGTCCTGCCCGGTCGTCACCAGGTACTCACTGCCGGGATCGGCCTGCACCGCCCGGATCACCTCCTCACCGCGCAACCCGGACGGGATCGCCCGGATCCCCTCCAGCCCGCGGGAGACCGCGTCCACCGCCACCCAGGGGCGACGCTCCACCGGGACCGCCTCGGCCGCAGCCGGCTGCACCAGGCCGACCAGCCGGCCGGCCGAGTCGGCCACCGCCAGCGCGGCGCGCGCCGGGCCCGTCTCGGCGGCCCGCCGCTGCGCCTCGGCCAGCGGCGTGCCGGTGGGCACCACGAACACCGGACGGGCCAGCCGGAGCAGGTCGATCAGGGGGAACCGGGAGCTGATCCTAGCCAGCCGGATGGCCTGGGTCGCGCCCTGCCAGAGGGTGACCGCGACCAGCGTTATGAAGATCATGCCGAATGCGGAGAGGACCCGGCTGGCGTACAGGGTCAGCGCCGCCACGCCGGTGACCACCGCGACCACCCGCCCGCTCCAGCCGGCGACCAGGGTGCCCAGGTGCCGGTTGCGGCTGACCGCCCAGACCCCGGCGCGCAGCGCCCGCCCGCCGTCCAGTGGCAGCCCGGGCAGGGCGTTGAACACCGCCACCACGGTGTTGCTCACCGCCAGCTGCAGGGCCAGCTGGTGCAGCAGGGTGCCGCTGCTGGCGACCATGGTGATCCCGGCCGCACCGGCACCGAGCACCAGCGAGACCGCCGGCCCGGCAAGCGACACCAGCAGCTCGACCCCTGGCCGCGGGGCGTCGCGATCCATCTCGGTGTACCCGCCGAGCAGCTCCAGGGTGATCCCGCGCACGCCGATGCCGTACCGCCGGGCGGTCAGCGCGTGCCCCAGCTCGTGCAGGAGCACGGAGACCAGCAGGCAGACCACGAAGCCGAAGCCGACCAGGTAGCTCGCCCCCGGGCTCAGGTCCAGCGTCCGCCGGACCAGCTGCCCATAGGCGAGGGTGACCAGGGCGGCGAGCACCAGCCAGGACGCGTTGAGGTAAACCGGCACACCGAACACCCGGCCCACGGCTACCCCCGGACGGCGGCCCGGGCGGGGTGAACGGTCGGCGTTGTCCTCCACTGTTGCGATGCTACGGGTTGGCGGCCGGGACCGGATCGCCGTCACGCCTGCGGTTGTCCGCCGGCCGGGCCCGGCGGCGCGGCAGCCAGGCCCGGTGGCGCGGCGGCCAGCGCGGCGTGGATGGCATCGACCAGCGCCAGCGCCGACTGCTCGGTCAGCTCCACCGCCACCCGGGCGGCGGGCCCCAGGTCGGGGTTGGCGAAGTCAATGTTGACGGTATGGCCGTACGGGGCGTGGTACGGGTGATCGACGTACACGGCGGCGTGGCGCAGCGAGAACCAGCCGGCCGGTCCCTTGCCGCTGCCGTCGACGGGAACCGTCTCGGTGACGTACGTGCACATGAGGCCCCCTCAGGACAGGTAGCGACCGAAGAAGTCGAAGATCCGCCGCCAGCCGTCGACCGCGGCCTGCGGCCGGTAGCTGGGCCGGTCGACGGCGAAGAAGGCGTGCCCGGCCCCCGGGTACTCGTGGAATTCGAAGGTCTTGCCCAGCCGGGTCAGCTCCGCGGCGAGCTCGGCGTTGTGCTCCGGGGACGGCGTGGAGTCCTCCGCGCCGAACAACCCCAGCAGCGGGCACCGCAGCTGATCCGCCTCGCCGATCAGCGGCCGCACCTTGAGCGGGAACCCCTCCGGCGGGGTCCCGGCGACGAACGCGCCGTAGCAGTCGACGGCCGCGTCGAACGGCAGCTTGCAGGCGGCCAGGAAGGCCTGCCGGCCGCCCGAGCAGTAGCCGATGACGCCGACCTTGCCGTTGGCCGAGGACAGGCCACGCAGGTAGCGGGCGGCCCCGGCCAGGTCGCCGAGCAGTCGGTCCTCGGGCACGCCGCCGGCGGCCCGGACCACCGCCGCCGCGTCGTCCGGACTGGCGCCGGGTGCGTCCCGCCAGTACAGGTTGGGGCAGATGGCCGCGTACCCGCCAACGGCGAACCGGCGCACGATCTCCTTGGTGGCCGCGTCGTAGCCCGGCATGTGGTGAATCACCACCACGCCGCCGAACGGGCCGGGTGCCAGCGGGCGGGCCAGGTATGCCTCGATCTGGTCGTCCTGGTGACCGGTGATGGTCACCGTCTCCGCGAGAACGGCGTCGTACACGCGGATCAACATAGCGAAGTTCGTCGGACCCGTCGCTTAGCCTCTTGGCCATGATGCTGGAGGCGCCCGCGGACAGCGCGACGGTCTCGGAACAGCCGCAGTACCCGACGCTGTCACCGTCACGCGCGGCCGACTTCAAGACCTGCCCCCTGCTGTACCGCTTCCGCACCATCGACAAGCTGCCCGAGCGGCCCACCTCCGACCAGCTGCGCGGGACGCTGGTGCACGCGGTGCTGGAGCGGCTGTTCGACCTGCCGGCCGAGCAGCGCACCCCGCAGGCAGCCGCCGGCCTGGTCGAGCCGCAGTGGCGACGGCTGCTCGACGAGTTCCCGGAGCTGGCCGAGGTGCCGGTCGAGGACGACTTCCTGGCCTCCGCGGGCGCGCTGCTGGACGGCTACTTCCGGATGGAGGATCCGCGCCGGCTCGAGCCCGCGGAGCGGGAGAGCCTGGTCGCCGCCCTGGTCGACGACCAGCTGCTGATCCGCGGCTACATCGACCGGCTGGACGTCTCCGCCGCCGGTGACCTGCGGGTGGTCGACTACAAGACCGGCGGCGCGCCGCGCGAGGCGTTCGAGGCGCGCGCGCTGTTCCAGCTGAAGTTCTACGCGCTGGTGCTGTGGCGCACCCGTGGTGTGGTCCCGCGCGTGCTGCGGCTGATCTATCTCAAGGACGCGGAGGTCTGCGACTACACGCCGGACCAGGACGAGCTGCTGCGCTTCGAGCGGACGGTGCTGGCCCTGTGGCGCGCCATCGAACAGGCCACGGCCACGCGGGACTTCCGCCCCCGGCCGAGCCGGCTGTGCGGTTGGTGCAGCCACCAGCAGATCTGCCCCGCCTTCGGTGGCACGCCGCCGGCGTACCCGGAGCCGGACGGGCAGCCGCAGGCCGACGAGGTGGCCCCCTCCTCCCTGGGGATGAGCCAGGTCTCGGCGGCTGTGCCGATCCCGGCGCGCGATCCGCGGCTACTGTCGAGGTAAGTGGTCGTTGGGGGTGGTGGGCGGGATGAGCCGCGCGCGCCGTTGGCTGCCGGAGCGCGCCGCCGACCGGCGGGCGCTGGTGCTGGACGGCCTGCTGGCGGTGTGCGCGGTCGGTCTCGACGTCGTCCTGCAGCTCAACCA
>JADGHA010000237.1 GCA_019689695.1 Micromonosporaceae bacterium
GCGGGGGTGGTTCAGCATTGGCGGGATTCTCGGCATCCCCATGTTCCTCGGCTTCAATGCCATCCGTGCCAAGCGCCTGAAGAAGCTGCCAGCTCCAATTCGGGTCCAGTCCCAGCAGTGGCAGGGCCAGCCGCAACCCTGGCAGGGCCAGCCCCAGCCCTGGCAAGGCCAGCCCCAGCAGTGGCAGGGCCAGCCCGAGCCCTGGCAGGGACAGTCCTCGTGGTGACAACGTGGGGGACCGGCTGGTCCGTAGACCCCGGTCCCCCACGTCACGCGCTCGACCACCGCCCCCTTATCTGGGCCGGAACACCCGGTAGGTCAGCGCCGTCCCGCTGACCACGGCGGCGATGAGGACGACCCAGACCACGGTGGGGCTGAAGCCGCTCCCGCCGAGGGCCCGGCCCTGCGCGGCCTGCCGCAGCGACCCGCTCGCCGCCAGGTCCTGCTGCGGCAGCGCAGCCGGCGGCAGCTCGCCGAAGCGGACCAGGCCGGTACTCTCCAGCAGGTCCATGTGTCCATTCACGACGGTGGCAGCCTCTTCCGCCAGCTTGCGCACGATGTCGTTGCGGGTGCCCGCGCGGACCGCGGCGATGGTCGAGAAGATCTTGCCGTGCGCCGCCCGCAGCCGGGTCACGAAGATCTGGTCGAACTCCTGGTCGGACGAGGCGCTCTGCATCTCCTTCAGCCACCCCTGTTGCTGGGCGGTCGGCTGGCTGGGCAGGGTGACGCCCAGCTTGTTGGCGGCGTCGACGACATCCTGGTCCAGCTTCACGTGCTGCTCAGCGATGATGCCGCCGATCTCCCGGACCCGGGCGTGGCTGCCCCGCGCGGCGGCCATCTGCCCAGCCGGCATCTCCCACAGACCCGCCTGCCGCACGGCGGTGAGCAGGGTCAAGTCGGCGGCACTGAGCTGTGTCGGTACGCCCGGGGCGGCCAGCGCGACGGCCGGTAGCGCGAAGATTCCCGCCACGATGCCGGTCAGCACCGCCGCCGCACGCAGCCGGGCTGGTCGTAGCCTCAGCATTTTACGTGCACGGATACACGCATTTTGGTCGTCATGGTCTGTAGTTCGGATCCGCGGCCCGGATGGTTCAACCAATCAATGAGATTTTCTGCGCCGCATTGAACCACACCCGGGTCCCTGTACGTACCGGCGGACGACCGCCACCGCGCCATGCGATTAGCCGCGGGACGGGCTGACCGGACGGACGCGAGAGGGTCGGGAGCGCTTATGCCGCGGGACAGGGCAACTCGGGTCAAGGACCCGGTCCAGACCAGCAGCAGCCGGACGGGCAAGCGGCCCCGCATACGGCTCATGCCGGTGGCGGCAGGGGGTGCCGCCGTGCTGGCGGTCTTGTGGGCGGCCAACCTTACCGAGTGGGGCCGTTTTGCCACCGCGTACATCTTCGTGGTGCTGGACTTCTACATCGGTGTCGTCACGCTCGTCTCGCTCTCCGTCACCGTCATGGCCGGCCTGGTCTCGACCGACCGGATCCTGCTGCGTATCGGGCACCGGGTGCTCTTCCAGGGGATCCACCGGGCTATATCGGTCATCGCCGTGGTGGCGCTCGGCATCCACATCGCGGTGAAGGTGCTGGAGGCGCACGCCGCGATCGGCGACGCGATCGTGCCGTTCTACTCCCAGGGCCGGTCCCGCTTCATCGGCTTCGGGACGATTGCCAGCTACCTGATGCTGCTGGCCTTCTGGTCCGGCCTGGCCCGGATACGGTTCATCGGCAGCGCCCGGCCGTGGCTGTGGCGGGTGCTGCACTGTACCGCCTACGTCTCCTGGCCGATCGCGCTGGCGCACGGCCTGAACGCGGGGCGCGCCGCGAAGACCTGGGTCACGGTCAGCTACATCGTCTGCGTGGTGGGCGTCGCGCTCGCCCTGCTCGTCCGCCTCTACACGAGGTTCGGCCGGTACGCTCTCGGCGCCAAGACCGAACGCGCGGTCGGGGTGAACGCGCAGACGGCGATCATGCCCAGGCTCCAGGACGGCGTGTCCACCCGGGCGCCGGTGACGGCGCCACGGTCCCCTGTGGACCTTCCCCCCGAGCCTCCGTACTACGAGCCGAAGCGGCGGAACGAGTGGGCCGAGCCGGCCTACCCGGAGGAACGCTATCCGGAGCCGGCCTACCAGGAGGGGCGCTATCCGGAGCCGGCCTACCCGGAACCGGGCTACCGGGAGCCTGCCTATCCCGACCAGGCCTATCCGGAACCCGCCTACTCGCGACCCGATGCGGACTACGTGGATACCGCCCGCGGCGCCCGCGAGGAGGGGTACCACCACGACTACTGGTCGACGGCGGACGAGGGCCGGGACGTGCCGCTCGGGCGCTGGGCGCCGCCGGAGCGCCCCCGGCTGCGGCTGATCACCAACGACGAGGGCCCGGCCGAGCCACGGCGCTCCCGTTCCCGGACCCGCGCCGGGCGCCACGCCGACGTGGAGGACTACCGGGCCGGCTGAGCCGCGGCCACCGGGGAGGAGGACGGCGACCGGAGGACAGCAAGCCGGCGGGGAGGGATGCTGCCACGGAAGGAGTGGACACCGCAGGAGAGGAGAGGCGGCCGCGTTGAGCAGCGCTGCGGTAACCAGCGTCGGTTGCATCGGGCCGGCCCGGCTCACGGCCGGGTTCGACACCTACAAACGGCTCGACCTCTGGGCCCAGTCGGAGGTGTACGGGGATCTCAACCTGCTCTCCTACGGCGAGCTTGTCGAGCTGGCCGACCAGATCCGCCTCCGCGGTCGCGGCGGCGCCGGCTTCCCGTTCGCGCGCAAGCTGAACGCGGTCGCCGAGTCGGCGCGTCGGCGGGCAGAGCCGACCGTCGTCGTGGTCAACGCGACGGAGGGCGAGCCCGCCGCGTGGAAGGACAAGATGCTGCTCAACCGGGCGCCGCATCTGGTGATCGACGGCGCGGCGCTGGCCGCCTCGGCGCTGCGCGCCCGGGAGATCGTGTTCGGCGTCGCCGACGACGGGGTGGCCGGCGACTCGCTGCTGGACGCGCTGCGCGAACGCCGGCACCTGCCGGCGCCGCCCCGCGTCGTGACGGTGCCGCACCGGTTCCTCTCCGGCGAGGGCGGCGCGCTGGTCCGCGGGATCAACGGCGAGGCGCACATCCCGCCCGGCACGAAGGTCCGGGCCAGCGACTTCGGCGTGGACGGCCTGCCCACCCTGGTCTCGAACGCGGAGACCTACGCCCAGCTCGCGGTGGCCGCCAGCATCGGCGCCGACGAGTACACCAGCATCGGCATACCCGAGGAACCGGGAACCGTCCTGCTCACCATCACCGGGTCGGCCCGGCAGCCGAGCGTCATCGAGACGCCGACCGGAGTACCGCTGAAGGAGGTGCTGCGACTCTGCGGCGCGACCCCCGGCCAGGGCGTGCTCACCGGCGGGTACCACGGCCAGTGGATCACCCCGGAGGCGGCCGGACAGGCCGAGATCTCCCGGCGCGGCCTGGCCGAGGTGGGCGGTTCCCTGGGCGCGGGCATCATCATCCCGCTGGCCGAGGACACCTGTCCGCTCGGGGAGGTCTCCCGGGTGATGCACTACCTGGCCGCCGAATCGGCCGGGCAGTGCGGGCCCTGCCGCCTCGGCATGCCGGAGATGGCCCGGCTGGTGAACGCCATCCTCGACGGCACCGGGTCGCCGGACGCGGTGCACGCGGTGGCGGGTGCGACGCGCGGGCGGGGCGCCTGCTCGCACCCGGACGGCTCCTCGCGGTTCGTGCTGTCGGCGCTGGAGACCTTCGCCGAGGACGTCAGCGCGCACCTGTACCACAACGGGTGTGGTCGCCCGGTCAAGGGCGTGCTGCCGATCCCTGACTCGCCCGAAGAGGGTGGCACGTGGCGGCTGGAGGTGGACTGGAGCCGGTGTGACGGACACGGGTTGTGTGCGCACATCCTGCCCGAGATGGTCCGGCTGGACAGCAACGGGTTCCCGGCGTTTCCCGGCGCGCCCGTGCCGTCCTGGCTGGAGCCGCAGGCGCGCCGGGCGGTCGACATGTGTCCGGCCCTCGCGCTGCGGTTGGTCGGCGGTGCGGCCGGCGCGGCGAACCGTCGTTCGCGGCCCCGAGGTGGCCGCGCCCGGTGAGCGCCGCGTAGCCCGAGCCGGCACGGCGGCCGGGCCGCGCGTGGCGGTCAGTCGGGCAGGCAGACCTCCAGCATGTCCGCCATGACCCGGGTGGGCAGGGTCTGCTGGTCGGTGCCGGACGGCCCGTGCACCACCTCGCCGTCGTCCAGCCGGTACGTGCTGCCGTGCCACGGGCAGACCACGCAGGCGTGCCCGTCGACCTGCGTGATGTCGCCCTCGCTGAGCGGGCCGCCCTGGTGCGCGCAGTGGTCCAGCAGCGCGGTGATCCGGTCTCCGTCGCGGTAGATCGCCACCGGCACCTCGTTGACCTTCCTCGTCACCAGCGTCCCGGGCGAGAACTCCATCAGGTGGCCCACCTGGTGCCAGCCGTCGTCGACCCGGTGCAGCTCCGGCACCGCCTGGTTGAACCCGGCGCCCATCTTGTACGCCAGGTGCCCGCCGATGTAGGCGCCGCCGCTGGCCATGCTCAGGCCGGCCCAGCCCAGCATCCGGCCGAGCCGGTAGCGCCCGGTCAGCCGGGCGACGAGCGACCCGCTGTAGAGGGCGACGGCCCCGACGTTGGCCACGGCGTGCACCAGCCCGACCCTGCGCTGGGCCCGGGAGAGCGACGCCCAGTCGTTCAACCCGGCGACGGCGGCCGGGATGGCGCTCCCGGTGCCGACCGCCACCATGGTGGTGGCCGCCGGGCGCTGGCCGGGCATCAGGTCGAGCACCGCGGCGCTGAGCCAGGCGCCGATCGGCACGTCGACCAGCGCCGGGTGCAGCGGATGGCCGAGCCAGACGCCGTGCAGGAAGTCCCGCAGCCACTGGCGCGGCAGCGCGGCCTGGACGGCTCCCTGGAGCCGGTCACCGATCCGGTCGAGCTTGCCGGCCCGTTCGAGTTTCGGCAGCAGCATTCGCATTCGCGCCGGGTACCCGCTCACCTCGCCGGTAAACTACGGCGTCGCCCGGTGGCGCAGGCTGTCCGGCGAGACTGTCGTGGGGGCGTGTTAGCGTGGCGGTCTTGGACCTCCCCCAGTGACGGAGCACCTTGGATGACCACAGTGACCAGCCCGAAAGCCCCCGTCGACAAGCTCGACCGTGACGTGCTGAAGGTCGCGGGCGTGGTGGTGATCGGGGCCATCATGTCCATCTTGGACGTGACGGTGGTGAGCGTCGCGCTGCCGACCTTCCAGCGCGAGTTCGACGCCACCTACGCCACCGTCGCCTGGACCATGACCGCCTACACGCTGGCCCTGGCGACCGTCATCCCGGTCACCGGGTGGGCCGCCGATCGCTTCGGCACCAAGCGGCTCTACCTGACGTCGCTGGTGCTGTTCGTCGCCGGCTCCGCACTGTGCAGCGTGGCCTGGGACATCGGGCCGCTGATCGCGTTCCGGGCGGTGCAGGGCCTGGGCGGCGGGATGCTGATGCCGCTCGGCATGACGATCATGACGCGCGCCGCCGGCCCCCAGCGGGTCGGCCGGGTGATGGCCGTCCTCGGCGTGCCGATGCTGCTCGGCCCGATCGGCGGCCCGATCCTGGGCGGCTGGCTGGTCGACTCGGCCTCCTGGCACTGGATCTTCCTGATCAACGTGCCGATCGGCGCGGTCGCGGTCCTCGCCGCATTCGCGGTGCTCCCGAAGGATCGCCCGGAGCCGTCCGAGTCGTTCGACTTCTTCGGCATGCTGCTGCTCTCCCCCGGGCTGGCGTTGTTCCTCTACGGCGTCTCCTCCATCCCCGGCGAGGGCACGGTCGTCGCCACCAAGGTGCTCCTGCCGGGGCTGGCCGGGCTGGCGCTGGTGCTCGGGTTCGTGCTGCACGCGCTGCGCAAGGGCCACCCGCTCATCGACCTCAGGCTGTTCACCAACCGCGACCTGACCGTCGCGGTCGTCACCATGACCCTGTTCATGGTCGCGTTCATGGGCACCATGCTCCTGTTGCCCAGCTACTTCCTGCAGGTACGGGCCCAGTCGACCCTGCACACCGGTCTCCTGCTCGCTCCGCAGGGGTTCGGCGCGATGCTGACCATGCCGGCCGCCGGCCGGCTCACCGACCGCATCGGCCCCGGCAAGCTGGTGCTCACCGGCATCGTCGTGATCGGGCTCGGGCTCAGCGTGTTCACCCAGGTCACCGCCGGCTCGGCGTACGCGCTGCTGCTCGGCGCCCTGTTCGTGATGGGCCTGGGCATGGGCATGACGATGATGCCGATCATGTCCGCCGCGCTGGCCACCCTCACCCATTACCAGGTGGCCCGCGGCTCCACGCTGATGAACATCGTCCAGCAGACCGCGGGCTCGATCGGCACCGCGGTCATGTCGGTGATCCTCACCAACCAGGTGCTGGACAGCCCGGCGGCGACCGCCTACTCGGCCGTCACCCAGGGCCAGGTGCCGGCCGAGCAGGTCCCGGCCGACGTCCTCACCCAGGGCCGGGCGGCGCTGGCCGAGGCGTTCGGCAGCACCTACCTGATCGGCCTGGCCCTTGTGGTGCTGTGCCTGATCCCCGCGCTGTTCCTGCCACGGAGGAAGATCGACCGCACGCCTGACCAGCAGCAGGAGGCGGCGGCCGTGCCCGCCGCGGTGACCCACTAGCTGTAGTGCCCATGAGCGTTGTTGACGGCGTGTCGGCTTGATCGAAAGGGAGACCTCCGGCGAGGTGTGAGGTACTCACGCTCACATCTGGAAC
>JADGHA010000238.1 GCA_019689695.1 Micromonosporaceae bacterium
CTCCCCGCCCGCCTTCGCGTCCCGCCCGGTCACGGCTACCACCCGCGGGTGGCCAGCCGCTCGGTCTCCGGCAGCGTGCTGATGTTGATGCCGACCATCGCCTCGCCGAGCCCGCGCGACGCCTTGGCGATCACGTCCGGGTCGTCGTAGAACGTGGTGGCCTTGACGATGGCGGCGGCACGCTTGGCCGGGTCGCCGGACTTGAAGATGCCAGAGCCGACGAAGACGCCCTCCGCGCCGAGCTGCATCATCATCGCCGCGTCCGCCGGGGTGGCGATACCACCCGCGGTGAACAGCACCACCGGCAGCTTGCCGGTCCGGGCCACCTCGGCCACCAGGTCGTACGGGGCGCGCAGCTCCTTCGCCGCGGCGTACAGCTCGGTGTCGTCCAGTGTGGTGAGCCGGCGGATCTCCGCCCGGATCTGGCGCATGTGCCGGGTCGCCTCGACCACGTTGCCGGTGCCCGCCTCGCCCTTGGACCGGATCATCGCGGCGCCCTCGGAGATCCGGCGCAGCGCCTCACCGAGGTTGGTCGCGCCGCACACGAACGGCACGGTGAATGCCCACTTGTCGATGTGGTGCGTCTCGTCGGCCGGGGTGAGCACCTCGGACTCGTCCACGTAGTCCACGCCGATCGCCTGCAGCACCTGGGCCTCGACGAAGTGACCGATGCGGGCCTTGGCCATGACCGGGATGGAGACGGCCTGCATGATCCCCTCGATCAGGTCCGGATCGGACATCCGGGCCACGCCGCCCTCGGCGCGGATGTCGGCGGGCACCCGCTCCAGCGCCATCACCGCGACCGCGCCGGCGTCCTCGGCGATCTTCGCCTGGTCCGGGGTGACCACATCCATGATCACTCCGCCCTTGAGCATCTCAGCCATGCCGCGCTTGACCCGCGCGGTGCCCTGGACAGGGGCCGCAGCAGACGTCTCTGACATGCGCAAAATGTTACGCGGCCGGTGATCGGGCCCCCACGGCCAATCGACCCGCGGTGGCCTGGGCTGTGACCCCGCTCACGCGACCTCCTGCGGCGGGCGGCTGGCGTCCAGCGTCGGGTCGTCCACGTCGAAGTACGCCGGCTGGGGGTGGCGGCGGGCCAGCCCGGTCAGCCGCACCACCGGGCGGCCGCGCAGCGCCAGCGCGTCGCGTACCAGGTCGGTGTAGACCTGGCGGGCGAGGGCGACCCGCCGGCTGGCCGTGGCCACCGGCACCAGTGCGGGGTCGTCAGCGGCCAGCGCCAGGCCGCGCAGGCAGCGGGTGAGGGTGTTCTCCGCGACCTCCCGCTCGGCCGAGAGCACTGGTGGGGTGTGGTCCGGGTCGGCCAGAAAGCCGTCGCGGCCAGCGTCCAGCGCCGCCCGCGCCGCGTCGTAGAGGTCAGGCAGCAGCCGCTCCTCGGCGAGCACCGCGGCGGCGGCGGCGCGGCGCACCAGGTGCGCGTCGAGGGCCTTGCCGGCGGTGACCGCGCGGTCGTGCAGCCGGTCCACCCGGGCGGCCAGCCAGGTGAGGTACGCGGCCAGCGCGACCACCAGGGCCACCACGGCCACGACCCACCACATGGGGCGCATCGTAGATTGTCGCGATGATCAAGCGCGATGGGGCAGCTCTTCATAGATGACGGTCCCGGAGGCCGCCTCGATCGCCGCGGCGTACACCTCCAGCACCCGGCCGGCGATCACCGGCCAGTCGTAACCGGCCACCACCTCCCGCGCCCGCGCGGCCAGCTCCTCCCGGCGGGCCGGGTCGTCCAGCAGGCCCTCGATCGTCGCGGCGAGCGCCTTCGCGTCGCCGGTCGGGAACAGCGCGCCGGCCTTGCCGCCGTCGAGCACCCGGCGGAACGCGTCCATGTCGCTGGCGACCACCGGCGTGCCGGCCGCCATCGCCTCGGTGAGGATCATGCCGAACGACTCGCCGCCGATGTTCGGCGCGGCGTAGAGGTGCACGCTGCGCAGCATCCGCGCGGTGTCCTCCCGGGAGATCAGGCCGAGGAAGACGATCCGGTCACGTACCGCGGCGGGCACGTCGGCGAGCATCTCGCCCGGGTCCCCCGGTCCGGCCACCAGCAGCCGCAGCCCGGGCCGGCGCAGCGCCACCTCGGTGAACGCGGACAGCAGCACCCGGAAGCCCTTGCGCGGCTCGGTGAACCGGCCCAGGAACCCGATCGTCCCGCCCGTACCCGGGCCGCACTCCCCCGGCCATCCGGGCAGCGGCTCCGCACGGGCGAACCGGTCCACCGCCACCCCGTTGGGGATCTCCACCGCGTCCCCGCCCAGGTGCTCGACCTGCACCTTGCGGGCCAGCGCACTGACCGCGATCCGCCCGGTGATCCGCTCCAGCACGATCTGCAGCAGCCCCTGCGCGGCGGCCATCGTGCGGGACCGGGTCATCGCGGTGTGGAAGGTGGCCACCACCGGGCCGCGCGCGCTGAGCACGGCCAGCAACGACAGGCTCGGCGAGACCGGCTCGTGC
The DNA here is from genome assembly GCA_019689695.1 of Micromonosporaceae bacterium. Classification (GTDB taxonomy): domain Bacteria; phylum Actinomycetota; class Actinomycetes; order Mycobacteriales; family Micromonosporaceae; genus JADGHA01. The sequence continues at coordinate 2,470 of JADGHA010000238.1, forward strand.
ACGTGCAGGACGTCGAACCGGCCGGCGGCCAGCCAGCGCCGCACCCGCGCCGCCGACAGCGGCCCGAACGACAGCCGGGCGACCGAGCCGTTCCACTTCACCGGCACCGCCCGCCCGGCCGAGACCAGGTACGGCGGATGGGGCGCCTCGTCGTCGGCGGGAGCGAGCACGCTGACCGTATGCCCCAGCCCGATCAGCGTCTCGGCCAGGTCGTGGACATGGTTCTGCACACCGCCCGGCACGTCGAAGGAGTACGGGCACACGATCCCGATCCGCACAGGCTGCCCCGCTCCCTACGAGTGTCCGGTGGGCATCAGGGGCGCCGATGACCGGCCACCCCGCGCATCGATGTCCTGCCACACCCGCTGCAGCATGTGCCAATCATGCGGGTGCCGGGCAATCGCCTCGGCGAACCGGTCGGCCATCCGCTGGGTGGCCACCCGAGCGCGTTGCGGCACAGTCCCCTCCTCTGGGCCGGGCAGCGGGACCGGGTGCAGGCGCGCCCGGGTCACCCGCTCGTCGTACCACAGCTCGACGGCGACCAGCGGCGCGCCGGTCCGCAGGGCGAGCAGGGCCGGCCCGGGTGGCATCCGCGTCTGGCTGCCGAAGAAGTCCACCTTGGCGCCGCGTCCGGGCAGGTCACGGTCGGCGAGCAGAGCCACCACATACCCCGCGCGCAGCCGGTTTACCAGCACGTCGAACGGCGGCTGCTCGCCCCCGGTCAGCGGGATGATCTCCATGCCGAGGCTGCGCCGGTACGCGACGAACCGCTCGTACAGCCCCTCCGGGCGCAGCCGCTCGGCAACCGATACCAGTGGCCAGCCGCGGGTGACGACCCAAGCGCCGGCCAGGTCCCAGTTGGCCGAGTGCGGCAGCGTGAGGATCACGCCCCGGCCGGCGTCGGCCGGCTCGGCGAGCACCTCCTCGTTGTCGACGAGGAACTGCGTCAGGAAGTCCTCGCGGGACAGCGACGGCAGCCGGAACGCCTCCATCCAGTACCGGGCGTACGACCGGACGGCCCGGCGCAGCAGGTCGTCGAACTCGTCGGCGGGCAGGTCCGGGCCGACCACGCGGCGCAGGTTGGCGGCGAGCTGGGCCAGCCCCGCGGACCTGTGCCGGCGCAGGTAGAGCAGGTCGGCCGCGGTCTGGAACAGGCCGGCCGCCACCGGGGCCGGCAGCATGCGGACCACCCGCCAGCCGGCCGCGTACGCCCCCTCGACCAGTTCATCCTTCACGTTTGGCGTCCAGCCGGTACACGTGCACGACCCGCTGCCCGACGGTCACCACGGACAGCACGGCGAGCAGCCACAGCGCGGCGGGCAGCCCCCAGTCCAACCCGGCCCCGCTGACCACCGCGCCCAGCCCGACCAGGACCAGCCGCTCCGGCCGCTCCGCGATGCCCACGTTGGCGCCCATGCCCAGCCCTTCGGCGCGAGCCTTCACGTACGACACGATCTGGCCGGACACCAGGCAGATCAGCCCGGCCACCACGGTCGGCTCGTCGCCCTGCTTGGCGAACCAGTAGACGATCGTCCCGAAGATGGCGCCGTCGGCGATCCGGTCCATGGTGGAGTCCAGCAGCGCGCCGAACCGCCTCGACCCGGTGCTGTCGCGCAGCCGCGCCATCGTCCCGTCGATCAGGTCGGTGAACGCGAACAGCGTCACGACCAGCGCCCCGGCGACGAAGTGGCCCTGCGAGCCGAAGCCGATCGCGGCCGCCACCGCACCCACCGTCCCGGCGACGGTGACGGCGTTGGGGCTGACGCCGGCGCGCAGCAGCGCGCGGGCTACCGGGTCGATGACGTGAGCGACGGCGGCTCGGGCGTCAACGCTGAAGATCTTCGCCATGGCGCCTTCACCTTAGCGTCCCCGCCCGCCTGGGCCCCCCAACCCGATGCGTCCGGCCCGGCGGCCGGACCTTGAGCTTGGGGTTGTGCGGCCAGCCGGACAGGTGTGGGATCAGCTTAGTGAAACGGTGACATAGCGCACCGTGGAAACGGCCATGCAACCGAGTCGCGTCGCCTGGCGGAACAGCCGACGACATGGCTGGAGCACAGGGAGGTGCGCCCATGGCGCAGAAGAGCCAGGAGAAGGGAGTCACCGGCCCAGCGCCGGTGGTGGATGAACCCAGCAGGGTTCGCAACGTGGTGCTCGTCGGCCACTCCGGTGCCGGGAAGACCACCCTGGTCGAGGCGCTGCTCGCCGCGACCGGCACGATCAGCCGGGCCGGCTCAGTCACCGAGGGCACCACGACCAGCGACTACGACCCTGCCGCCGTCAAGCAGCAGCGTTCGGTCAGCCTGGCCTGCGCGCCGCTGCTGCACCGGGACGTCAAGGTCAACCTGCTGGACAGCCCAGGGTACGCCGACTTCGTCGGGGAGCTGCGGGCCGGCCTGCGGGCCGCGGACGCGGCACTGTTCGTGGTCTCCGCCGCGGACGGGATGGACGCCGCGACCGGGGCGCTGTGGGAGGAGTGCGCGGCGGTCGGCATGCCGCGCGCGGTGGCGGTGACCAGGCTGGACCACCAACGCGCCGACTTCGACGGCACGGTGGGGCTGTGCCGCAGCACCTTCGGCGACAACGTCCTCCCGCTGTACCTGCCGCTGCACGGCGACGACGGCCAGTCGGTCACCGGGCTGATCGGCCTGATCACGCAGCGGATCTTCGACTACACCGGCGGCTACCCGCCAGCGGTACGCGACCCCGACGCCGAGCACCTGCCGGCCATCGCCGACGCACGCAACGAGCTGATCGAGGGGATCATCGCGGAGAGCGAGGACGAGACCCTCATGGAGCGCTACCTCGGCGGCGAGGAGATCGAGGTCGAGGTGCTCGTCAACGACCTGGAGAAGGCGGTCGCCCGGGGCAGCTTCTACCCGGTGGTCCCGGTCTGCGCCGAGACGAAGGTCGGCATTGACGCCCTGCTGGAGCTGCTGACCAGCGCGTTCCCGTCCCCGCTGGAGCACGAGCTGCCCGCGGTCACCGGAGTGGACGGCTCACCGACGGAGCCGCTGTCCTGCGACCCGGCCGGACCGCTGGTGGCCGAGGTGGTCAAGACGACCATCGACCCGTACGTCGGCCGGGTCTCCCTGGTCCGGGTCTTCTCCGGCACGCTGCGCCCGGAGACCACGGTGCACGTCTCCGGCCACGGGCTGGAGCAGCGCGGCCATCCGGACCACGACTCCGACGAGCGGATCGCCCACCTCTACTCGCCGCTCGGCTCGGCGCTCCGCGAGGTCCCGCACTGCGTGGCCGGGGACATCTGCGCGATCACCAAGTCGACCACCGCAGAGACCGGGGACACCCTGTCCAGCAAGGAGCAGCCGCTTTTGGTCGCTCCGTGGCAGATGCCCGAGCCGCTGCTGCCGGTGGCGGTCGTGGCGAAGACCCGCTCGGACGAGGACGCGCTCGCCAAGAACCTCGGCCGGCTGGTCGCCGGAGATCCGACCATGCGCCTGGAGCGCAACCCGGAGACCCGGCAGCTGGTGTTGTGGTGCATGGGCGAGGCGCACGCCGACGTGGTGCTGGACCGGCTGCGCGCCGGTGGCGTCGAGCTGGAGACCGAGCCGGTCCGGGTGGCGTTGCGGGAGACGTTCGCGGCGCCGGCGAAGGGCCACGGCCGGCACGTCAAGCAGTCCGGTGGCCACGGTCAGTACGCGGTCTGCGACATCGAGGTGGAGCCGCTGCCCCGCGGCGGCGGGTTCGAGTTCCTGGACAAGGTGGTCGGCGGCGCGGTGCCGAACAACTACATCCCGTCCGTGGAGAAGGGCGTGCGCGCCCAGATGGAGCGGGGCATCGTGGCCGGCTACCCGGTGGTGGACCTGCGGGTCACCCTGTTCGACGGCAAGGCGCACAGTGTCGACTCGTCGGACGCCGCGTTCCAGACCGCCGGGTCGCTGGCGCTCAAGGACGCCGCCGAGAAGGGCCAGATGATCCTGCTCGAGCCGGTGGACGAGGTGACCATCACGGTTCCGGACGCCTTCGTCGGCGCGGTGATGAGCGACCTGTCCGGGCGCCGTGGCCGGGTGCTCGGCACCGAGCCGGCGCCCGCCCTGGACGGCTTGTCCGCCAGCGAGAAGACCATGGTCCGCGCCGAGGTGCCGGCCACCGAGCTGGTCCGGTACGCGGTCGAGCTACGCGCGATGACCTCGGGTGCGGGCAGCTTCAGCCGGACCTTCGCGCGGTACGAGCCGATGCCGACCCACCTGGCCGAGCAGGTGAAGAAGGAGCACGCCAAGGCCTGACCTCCCGCCCCCCTCCCCCGCGATCTTGCAG
>JADGHA010000239.1 GCA_019689695.1 Micromonosporaceae bacterium
GTGGATGGCCCGGATACCCGACCAGATATTCGCCATCGAGCTGCATCGTAATGCTCTGAGAGCCTGTCCGGTAACGGTTTCAGTTCTGTAGGGCGGCGTGACGGGCGAGTCGGCGGGTCATGATGATGATCATTGACCATTGGACGAATGCGGCGTGCTGGGCGGGTCGGCGTTCGTAGTCGCGGACGGTGCGTCTACTGCGGGTGATCCAGGCCAGGGTGCGTTCGACGACCCAGCGTCGGGGCAGGACCTGGAAGCCGACCTGGCCGGCGAGTTTGGTCACCGTCTCCACGCCGATGCGCAGCGTGGTGGTGGCCCATTCGATCAGTCGGCCGCTGTAGCCGCCGTCGACCCACACCTTGGCTACGGTGGGGAAGGCCATCCGCAGGGCGTGCAGCAGTGTCCGTGCGGCGTGGCGGTCCTGCACGCTGGCGGCGGTGACCAGCACGACCAGCAGCAGACCGGTGGTGTCCACGGCGATGTGCCGCTTGCGGCCGTTGACGTTCTTGCCCGCATCGTAGCCGCGGCTGGTCCGGGCGACGGTTTCCGCGGCCTTGACGGACTGGGAGTCGGCGATCGCTGCGGTGGGCGTCGCGGCGCGGCCGGCGACGCTGCGTGTCTGGTCCCGTAGCGTGTTGTGGACTCGATTGACCGTGCCGTCGGCGGCCCAGCGCAGGTGGTAGTCGTGCACGGTCTTCCAGGGCGGGAAGTCGGCGGGCAGGGCCCGCCAGACACCGCCGTTGTGGGTGACGTAGCGGATCGCGTCGATGATGTCGCGGCGGGAATGCCGGGCCGGGCGCCCGCCGCGGTAACCAGGGCGTCCGGTCGGTATCAGTGGTGCGACCAGCGCCCATTCCGCGTCGGTCATGTCCGACGGGTAGCGCCGCCGGCGCCGGCTGGGTAGATGTCCGGCGGGATCGACTGGGTCGGTGGATGCGCCGGTGCCGGTAACCAGGTAGAACGTCATGTAGGGCCTTGGGGTCGGGTACGTCAGGTGTGGTTACCTGTGCACGTACTCCAAGGCCCTCTCTTCTGTCACCACGCCACGCCGGCCGGCAGTCCACTATCGACAAGCCTGTCGCCCTACCCGGTTACCAGACAGGCTCTGAGAGACGGTCCGGGACTGGTGTTCACCGCGCTGATTCCTGACTTCCATCACTTCAAGGGATCCGAGGGCGGCCGGGCGCTGCCGCTGCTTCACCCCGACGGGACGCCGAACCTGGCGCCGCGGCTGCTCACCGCCTTGTCGGAGCGGCTCGGCTGCGACCTGGCGGCCTCCGACGTGCTGGCCTACATCGCCGCGATCACCGCGCACCCGGCGTTCACCCAGACCTTCGCCGACGAGCTGACCACACCCGGAATCCGGGTGCCCCTCACCACCGACGCCGAACTATGGCAGCAGGCGGTCCACATCGGCCGGCAGGTCCTCTGGCTGCACACCTACGGAGCTGTTCTCGCCGGGCCAGACCAGCCACTAAACTCGGTGCGGTACCCAAGCGGCGATCCGCGCCAGCCGCTGTCCCGGGCGCCCGTGACGGGCCTGCCCGACGACATGTCGTACGACCCGGAACGTCAGGCAGTCGTGCTCGGCGACGGGATCTTCGGACCGGTCCCGCCCGGCGTGTGGGACTACGCCGTCGGCGGCCGTAACGTCATCAAGTCGTGGTTCAACTACCGCAAAAGGAACCCCGCCGGACGCCATAGCTCCCCACTCGACGCCATCCACGTTGAGACGTGGGATCCGGACTGGACCGGCGAGTTCATCGATCTGCTCACCGTCCTATGCCGGCTGGTCGAACTCGAACCAGCGCAGGCCGATCTCCTCAGCCGGGTCCTCGCGACGACGTTGCTCACCAAAGACGATCTCGCGGCCGATCAGGTCCGCTGGCCCGGCACCGCGTCGGATCGGAAGCCGCGCTACGGCCGCTGGAACATCCAGCCCGACGACGGCAACCAGACCCCTACGTTGCTGTAGGAAGCATCTAGGACACGGCTGCTCGTGGCCGTAACGTCCCTGGTTGCCGGTGGTCCAGATGATCATGATTCGAGGGCCGGTCGCGTACCCTGCTGCGGCCGGCGGCGAGAGCGGAAATCGAGACGGCGACCGGGCGAGGAACGTACTCCTCGCCCCGGCGCCGCGCGGTCACCTATCCCGCTGCTCGTTGGTTGATCGGGGTGACGGTGGCGCGGCGGGGAACGATGGCGGCGGCCTGTTCGGCGGCGTTGCGGGCCAGGTCGGGCAGGACGCTGGTGTAGGTGTCGGCGGTCACGGCGATGGATGAGTGCCGCAGCATCGCCTGGACGACTTTCATGTCGACCCCGGCGGCGAGGGCGAGGGTGGCCGCGCCGTGGCGGAGGTCGTGCAGCCGTACGGGTGGCAGGCCGGCTTGCCGGGTGAGGTGCTGGAAGTGGTCGGTGACGTCGGCGGGGTGCAGGGCCTCCCCGGTACTGGTTGTGAATACCAGCCCGGTCTGGGCCCATTTCGGTCCTGCGGCGAGGCGTTGGCGGTGTTGCCGGGCGCGGTGGGCGGTGAGGGCGTCGACGGTGGCTGTGTCGAGGGCGACGACGGCTTCGCTGCCGTCGGTCTTGGGTGGTTCCAGCGCGGTGGCCCAGCCGTGCTGGGTGATCTGCCAGCGGATCGTGATCTGCTTGCCGGGCAGGTCGACGTCGGCCCAGTGCAGGCCGCAGGCTTCGCCTCGGCGTAGTCCGCGGTAGGCGACAAGGTGGAACAGGGCGTAGAGCGGATCCTCAGCGGCGTAGGCGTGGTCGAGGAACGCGCCGGTCTGTTCCGGGGTCCACACCATGACCGGACCCGGAAGCGCGCCGGTGTGCTTCCACGCCTTGACGCGTTCGTCGGTCCACACCAGCGGCTTGGGTCGCACGGCGGGGGGCAGTTCGACATGCGCGGCCGGGTTGATGTCGATGTAGCCCTGCCGGATGGCGGCGTTGAGCGCGGCGCGCAGGGTGGCCCGGATGCGGTGCATGGTGGCCGGGCTGACCAGCCGCATCCCTTTGACCTTGTCCCGGTTGGCGGCCTCGCGGCTGGCCCGCATGGTCATGATCAGCTCGTTGCGTTCCTCGATGGCGTCGAACATGGCGTCGAGGTGGCTGACCCGCAGCTTGTCCAGCCGCACGGCGCCTAGGTGTGGGATGAGGTGGTTGGTGATGTGCCCGGCGTAGGAGCGGCGGGTACCGGTGCGCAGCTTCTTGCGCCCGGCCAGCCACGTCGTCAGCCACGCCTGCACGGTGGGGATCTCGGTCGTGTCGCCGAGGTGCAGCAGTCGGCGGACCTGCGCCGGGGTGGGCGGCGGCTGCTTGTTCTTGAGTGCGGTTTCGATCAGGTCGCCGACCATGGTGAGGTCGGCGGGTTCGCCGTCCTTGGCTGCGGCGAGGGCGTCACGGATCTGGCCGAGGACGGCTTCGGCTTCGGCTTGGCTGGCGTAGGTGCCGCGGCGCAGCGGGCGGCGGCGTCCGTCGGCGGCTGCGGGGAGGTCGATCTGGTACTGCCACACGCCGTGGTTGGGGTTCCAGCCGCCGCCCCGGCGCAGCTTTGGGCACCGCTGTCCCAACCGCTTGCCCGCCGCGTCCCGGCAGCCGCACCGCTTGTACGTGGTTCCGTTCATCAGATTGTGGTCCCTTCCCTCAGTGGTTGGGTGACCAGTGGATCGGCCACAGTGGCTAGTCCGCTGGTCGGGGTGGTCGACGGGTATCCATGCCGGGGCGGGACGGGTGGTCAAGCCTGCCCGGCCGCGCCTGAGGGCGTGCCGCCTCGGGGACTTTGCCTGTCGTGCGGGGCTCAGGTGTCGATGCCGACGGCCTGGAGCAGGTGCGCGACCGCGACGATGTACCGGCCGCCGACCCTGCGCACGGGGACGGGGAACTGGCCCTCGCGGGCGAGCCGGTACGCGGTGGTGCGTCCGATGCCGAGCACGGACCCGGCGGTGACCACATCGGTGGTCACGCCGAGCGCCCGGATCTGCTCGGCGGTCCAGACCCGCCGGCTCATGTGTCCTCCCGGCAGGTCGTCGGGCCGCCGTCGTGGGGTAGGTGCGGGTGCAGCCGCCGCCGGGCGATGGCCGCGTACTGCTCGCTGAGGTCGACGCCGATGTAGCGGCGGCCGAGCCGAAGTGCGGCCAGCCCGGTGGTGGCCGCACCGCTGAACGGATCGAGAACGGTCCCGCCGGGTCGGCAGCCGGCGGCGATGCACCGCAGCGGGATCTCGATCGGGTACGCGGCGAAGTGTGCCTCGCGCAGCGGCCGGGTGGGAAACGGCCACACGTCGCCGGGGTTCTTGCCCGACGGGCGGCTCGGGTCGTTGCCCCGCGCGGTTACGGTGCGCCGACGCCGCGGGTCGTGCGGATGTTTGACCGGGATGCGGATGGCGTCGAGGTCGAAGTGGTAGCGGCCGCTGCGGGTGAGCAGGAAGACAAACTCGTAGGTGGTGGTCAGCCGGTCCCGGACCGGGGAGGGTTGGCCGTTGGTCTTCGCCCACACCGCCGCGTTGCGCAGGATCCAGTTACGGTTCTGCAGAGCCAGAGCGACGCGCCATGGGATGCCGATCAGGTTCTTCGGGGCCACTCCGGGTACCGCACCGGGCGTCCATCCTCGCCGGTGGTAGTTGCCCCGGATGACGCTGTTCGCCCCGTGGGGTCGGGCCACCCGCGGGCCGGTACCGGCGTAGGAGTCGCCGAGGTTGACCCACAGCGTGCCGTGCGGGTGCAGGACGCGGCGGACCTGGTCGAACACGGCCACCAGGTGCTCGATGTACTCGCCGACGGTGGCCTCCTGGCCGTACTGCCCGTCCACCCACACCGCGCCACAGGCGGGACAGGAACGCCGCGCTGCCGGCGGGCCGGCGGCGGTGACGTGGTCGCAGCCGGTGCGGCCGCCGCACCACCGCCCGGTGCCGTAGGAGCGCAGCCCCCAGTACGGCGGGGAGGTGACCACGCAGTCGACCGACTCGTCGGGCATCGCGGCGAGCACGTCGTACGCGTCGCCGACATGCAACGTGACCGGGCCGGCGCTCCACCACGGGCTGCCCAAACGGGCCGACCGCTCCGCAGATGGTTTGCCGGTCATCGGCCACCTCCAGCCGGCGGCGGTACCGGTGCCCGGGTGCCGACCATCCGACCGGCTGGGTCGACCGTCGCGAAGACGAGGACATCCTCGTGCTGCAGCAGCCATTGCGGGTCGCCGGCGGCGATGGCGTCGCGGATGTTCTTCTGTTGGAAGAACGAGGCCCGCGGTACGAGACGGCCGCTGCGGATGCCGGCGATGAGCGCCCCACACTCCTCATGCGGGCGGAGGCCGGCGGCGATGCCGGCGGCGACCACCATGCCCGGGATGTCGACGAGTTCGCCGTGACGGCGGTAAGGGCGGGCGGTGACGGCGACGATGCCGCCAGGGCGCAGGATCGCGGCGGCACCGGTGAGAATCTGGGTGAACCCGGCGGCAAGGTGGTCCGGGTCCTGGTAGGCGAGGTTGTCGGTCCCGCCGTACTGGTGGTTGATCTTTCGGACCTTGCCGCGGCGAGGGCCGGGAGTGCGGGCGTGGCCGTGGGTGGACGGCCCGTACGGCGGTGAGGTGATGACCAGCGCGATACGGCCGTGCAGCTCGGGCGGGACGAGCGCGGGCAGGTGCCGGGCGTCGCCCCGCACGATCTGGCCGGTCCCGGTCGCCCCCTGCGACGTGGCAAGGCGTAGGTTGTCGGCGGCCAGCGCCGCCCACCGGGTCTCGTACTCAACGCCGATGCCGTGCCGGCCGAGGTGCATGGCCTCCACGATGGTGGTGGCGATGCCGGCCATCGGGTCGCACACCCAGTCGCCGGGCCGCGTGTAGGTGTGGATCAGGTAGCGGGCGATCGAGGGCAGCATCTTGCCCGGGTGGGCAATGGATTCCTTGGTGTACCGGCCGCGCCGCTGGTCGCGGGAGCACACCTGCCCGGTGAGGAACACCGAGCCCTGCGGCGCGGGTACGGGGGCCGGGGTCGGCTGATGCGCGCCGTCAGCCATTGCCGCCTCCGGTGTTGTTGCGGAACGCGAGGACCTTGACGTGCACGCGCAGGTGCTTACCGTCGACCAGTGCCGAGGGCAGGTCGAGCGGCGTGCCAGGCATGGCCCGGGGTTCGTCCTCGGGCGGCGGCGCGGTGAGCACGAGGAACTCCTGCTGCCAGGTGAGCCCGGCGGTGCGGGCGGCTGCGATCACTCCCGCCCGGTACGTCGCCGGGTCCTCGATGCCGCCCTGGTCGCAACCGGCTGTGGTGAGCGCGGTGAGCAGGTACCCGCCAGGGCGCAGCCCGGCCCGCCAGGTCTGCATGACCGCGCTGAGCCCGCCCAGATCCCCGGGCACCACGTCGGGACGTGGCAACGCCGTGAGGACCAGGCCAGCCAAGCGGCCTCGGCGGGTCGGCTCCGCACGGCCAGGCGCGGCGAGGAGGTGACCACCGGGTAGCGCGGCGGGCCGGCGGCCAAGGTGCTCGGCCGCGCGGATGATCGTCGGGTGGCCGCCCAGCTCGACGACGAGATCCCCTACCGTGCTCAGGCGGGTGATCAGGCCGGCGGCGTCGCGGGCGGTGACGCCGTGCCAGTGCGGTAGGTCGCGGACGGCGGACTCGGCACCATCGGCGCCGGGCGTGGGGAGAAGAACGGCGACCGGGACCGGCACAAGACCGGTCGCGGGGGCCGTGGGGTGGGTCTG
>JADGHA010000240.1 GCA_019689695.1 Micromonosporaceae bacterium
GGCGGGGGCGGCGGCCCGGGGCGACGGCGCAGCCGCGGGACGAGCAGCCCGACTCCGACCAGCACGAGGACCAGCACGATCGCCGCGATGGCGACGATGAGCTCGGTGCCAGAGAGGTCGTCCATACCAGAATCCTTACAGACACCCGCTTGCCCGGCTCGCAGGGCCGCCAGACTTCGCCGCCCCGCGCCGTCGCCCTGCCCCACCCCCGGCGCTTCCGCGCCGCTGTGCTGCGGCAGCCGAGATCCTTATCCTGTCCCGGTGCCCTGGATCGCACCTGAAGTCAAGCGGGCGCGGATACCGCTGATCAGTGACGAACGCACCATGCTCGAGGCGTGGCTGGACTACCAGCGCAACACCCTGCTGAGCAAGTGCGCCGGCCTGACCGAACACCAGCTCAAGCTGCGGGCCTGCCCGCCGTCGTCGCTCAGCCTGCTCGGCCTGGTCCGGCACATGACCGACAAGGAGCGCGGCTGGTTCCGGCACGGCTTCGCCGGCGAGGACGTCGCGCCGGTCTACTACAGCGACCTGCGGGTGGACGGAGACTTCGACGACGTGGACTCGGCCAATGCCGCGCGCGACTTCGACGCGTACCTGGCCGAAGTGGCCGCCTGCCGCAAGGCGGTGGCCGGCGCCTCCCTCGACGACACCTTCGTGCGCCGCAGGGACGGCCGCCAGTCCTCGCTGCGCTGGGTCTACCTGCACATGATCGAGCAGTACGCCCGCCACAACGGCCACGCCGACCTGCTCCGCGAGCGGATCGACGGCGTCACGGGCGACTGACCCCAGGTTTCGCGCGCCGCGGCCGGCGGATACGGCCGAGGCTGTCACCTTTGGTGGTGCCGCCTCGTCACACCAGCGACGGCAGCACCTGACGAAGGGAGTGCGAAACCTATGACGCAGCCCGTCCTGGTTACCGGCGGCACCGGCACGCTTGGCCGCCGGGTGGTCGCGCGCCTGAGGGACGCCGGCTGCGCGGTCCGCGTGCTGAGCCGGCACGCCCGGCCGGATGAGGACGGCATCCGCTACCTGACCGGCGATCTGGCGACCGGTGCCGGGATCGGACCCGCGGTTGACGGCGTCCGGGCCATCGTGCACTGCGCGGGCGGAAACAAGGGCGACGACGTGTTGACCCGCAACCTGGTCGAGGCGGTGAAGTCGCGGGGAGGCGCACCGCACTTGGTGTTCATCTCCGTTGTCGGCGCCGACCGGGTTCCCGTGGTGAGCGCGATCGACCGGGCCATGTTCAGCTACTTCGGCTCCAAGCTCGCGGCCGAACGGGTCGTCGCCGAGTCCGGCCTGCCGTGGACGACACTACGCGCCACGCAGTTCCACGACCTGGTTCTGATGGTCGCCCGGCAGCTCGGGAAGCTGCCGGTCATACCGCTGCCCTCCGGGTCGCGATTCCAGCCGGTGGAGACCGACGAGGTCGCGGCCCGGCTGGTCAAGCTCACCCTCGGCGAACCGGCGGGTCTGGTGCCCGACATCGCCGGGCCCCAGATCGTCGAGGTCGCCGAGCTGATGCGCGGGTACCTGCGCGCGGCCGGGCGGCGCCGGCCGATCCTGCACGTCCGGCTGCCCGGGCGGGCGGCGGCCGCGGTGCGTGCCGGCGCGATCCTGGCGCCGGAGCACGCGACCGGGAAGCGGACCTGGGAGGAGTTCCTCGCCGACCAGCACTTAGGCGGGCACTGAGACGCCGACCCCGCCGCGGGTTTGCGCCCCGTACCGCTGCTTCTCCTTGGCCAGGTCCAGCGGCGCGGGTGGCCGGGCACGGCCGGCGAACGCCGCGTCGTCCAGCTGGTCGGCCGGAACCAGCCAGACCACCTCGAACTCCAGGCCGTCCGGGTCTCTGGCGTAGAGGCTCTTGGTGGTCCCGTGGTCGGCGCTGCCGATCAACGAACCGACCTCGGACAACCGCGCGGCGAGCCGCTCCAGGGTGTCCAGTGTGTCCACCTCCCAGGCGAGGTGGTAGAGGCCGACCGCGCTGCGGCCGGCGGGGCTGTGCGCTGCGGGTGGGAGGGAAGCGGCTCCCGGACCGATCTGGAACAAGCCGAGATCGTGGTCATTGGTGGAGCCCGGCGCCTTGAGGAATGCGACGCCGGTGAACCCGTCGGGCGGCTGCATCGCCTGCTCGAAGTCGAGCACCGTGGTGTAGAACTCGACGCTGCGGGCGACGTCGCGGACGAACAGAACGGCGTGGTTGAGTCTGGTGACACCCATGGCGAGCCCCCTTTTGTTGAGGGCTCAACTCTACGCCGCTTTTGCCTGGCCAGGCCTTAGTTGGCGACGGATTTCGGCAGCCCGAACGCCGCCCGGAGGTAGCCGAGATGCTCCGGGCCGGTCCACCGGTACGCGGAGACGCCGGCCGCCCGGGCGCCGAGCACCTGGCGGTCGTCGTCGTCCACCAGCAGGCACCGGTCCGGCGGCCGCCCGACCGCCGCGCAGGCGACGGCGAAGAACTCCCGCGTGGGCTTGGGCGCACCGATCTCGGAGGAGTTCACCACCGCGTCGAGCTCGCCGGTGAGGCCGAGCTCCGCCAGGTCGGCGGCGAGCCGGTCGGTGGCGTTGGTGGCCAGGGCGACCGGGTGACCGGCGGCGCGCACGTCCCGGATGAGCTGCAGCACGTCCCCGCAGACCTCGCCGCGGTAGGACTGCCACTCGGCGACCGCGTCCGGCGCGCCCAGGGCCGCCCCGACACCCGCCATCCACTCGGCGTCGGTGACCTCGCCGACCAGCGCCGGGCGCAGCCGCGCCCAGTCGAACGCCGTCTCCATCAAGGCACCCGGCGGCAGGCCGTACTTCTGCTCGACGGCCGCCGTCCGTGCCGCGTCCCAGACCCGCAGCACGCCGTCGAAGTCGACCAGAAGCGCTTCCGGACGCTTCCGCATGCTCACCCCACCTCAGGCCTCGTCGCGGAGCCGCTGGCTGATCACCTCGGTCACGCCGTTGCGCATGGTGACCCCGTAGAGCGCGTCGGCGATCTCCATCGTGCGCTTCTGGTGGGTGATGATGATCAGCTGGCTCCGCTCGCGCAACTGCATCAGCAGGGTCAGCAACCGGCCCAGGTTGATGTCGTCGAGGGCCGCCTCCACCTCGTCCATGACGTAGAACGGGCTGGGCCGGGCCCGGAAGATCGCGCAGAGCAGCGCCACCGCGGTCAGCGACCGCTCGCCACCGGAGAGCAGGGAGAGTCGCTTGATCTTCTTGCCCGGCGGGCGGGCCTCCACCTCCACGCCCGTGGTGAGCATGTCGTCCGGCTCGGTGAGCACCAGCCGCCCCTCCCCACCGGGGAAGAGCACCCGGAAGACCTCCTCGAACTCGCGGGCGGTGTCCCGGTACGCCGAGGAGAACACCTCGAGGATCCGGTCGTCCACGTCCTTCACCACGGTGAGCAGGTCGCGCCGGGTGGCCTTGAGGTCCTCCAGCTGGTCGGAGAGGAACTTGTACCGCTCCTCCAGCGCGGCGAACTCCTCCAGGGCCAGCGGGTTCACCTTGCCCAGCAGGGCCAGCTCCCGCTCCGCCTTCGCCGCCCGCTTCTCCTGCACCGCCCGTTCGAACGGCACCGGCTGCGGCTCCTCCTCCCCCCTCTGCGCGGCCGCGGCGATCTCCGCGGGCGAGGGCGGCACCGGCTGGTCCGGACCGTACTCGGCGAGCAGGGTGTCCACGTCCACCCCGAAGTCCTCGGCGGCCTTGCTCTCCAGCTGCTCGATGCGCAGCCGCTGCTCGGCCCGGGCCACCTCGTCGCGGTGCACCTCGTTGGTCAGCCGGGCCAGGTCGGCGTCGAGCCGCTTCACCGCCGCGCGCACCTCGGACAGCTCGGCTTCCCGCGCGGACCGCGCCTGCACCATCGCGTCGCGGGTGGCCGCGGCGGCGGCGAGCGCGACCGCGATGCGCCGCAGCGCCTGCTCCGCGCCGAGCTGGACGGCCCGCGCGATCTGCGCACCCCGGGCCCGGGCGGCGCGGCGGGCCGCGGCCCGCTCCCGGGCGGCGCGCTCCGCGGCCGCCTGGCGGGCCAGCGAGTCGGCCCGACCGGCGAGGGCGGCCACCCGCTCCTCGGCGGTCCGGACCGCCAGCCGTACCTCCATCTCGTTCTGCCGGGCCTGGGGCACCGCGGCGGCCAGGTGATCCCGTTCCGCAGTGGACGGCTCCTCGTCGATCGGGATCTCCTCGGCCAGCCGCAGCCGCTCCTCCAGGTCGGCCAGGACGGCCAGGCTCTCCTCGCGGGCCGCCTCGGCGCGGGCCTTGGCGGTGGCCAGCCGCTCCGCCTCCGCGCTCGCCGACTTGGCGGCGGCACCGAGCTCGGCCAGCCGGCGGGCCGCGGCGTTGCGCCGCCCCTCGGCCTCCTTGCGGGCCGCGGCCGCGGCGTTCACCCGCTGCTTCGCCTCGGCCACCGCCGGGCGGGCCAGCTCGATCTGCTCGCGCAGCTCGGCCAGCTTCGCCTCCGCCTCGGCCCGCCGGGCGCGGGCCTCGTCGACCGCGGCCTGCACCTCCAGGTAGCTGGGTTGCTTTCCGGAACCGCCGGCCGCCGCGAAGGACCCGATCACGTCCCCGTCCGGGGTGACCGCGCGCAGCCCGGGCGCGTAGCCCACCACCCGGCGCGCGGTGGCCAGGTCGGGGGCGAAGACCACGTCGCGCAGCGCGTGCACCACCGCAGGGCGCAGCTCGTCGGGCGCGCGCACCAGGTCGAGCGCCCAGCGCGCGCCCTCGGGCAGCGGCACCCGCTCCGGCGCACGGTCGTCCATCCTGGGCGACGACCCGACCAGCAGGCTGGCGCGGCCGGCATCCTCCCACTTGAGCAACTCGACCGCGGCCACCGCACCGTCCACATCGGATACGGCAACGGCGTCGGCGAGCCCGCCCAACGCGGCGGCGAGCGCGGCCTCGTAACCCGGCTCGACGGTCAGCAGCTCGGCCACGCTACCGATCAGGCCCGGCACCCGCGCCGCGTTGGCCAGCAGGGCGCCCGCGCCGTCCTTGCGGCGCAGCCCCATGCTCAGCGCCTCCTCGCGCGCCTTCCAGCCGGTGACCTCCTTCTCGGCGGCCCGTTCGGCCTCGCTGAGCTGCCGCACCCGGGCCTGCGCGGCGTCGTGCGCGGCGACCGCCTCCTGGTGGCGGATGTCCAGGTCGGCGGTGCCGCGCTCGGACTCGCTGGCGCCCTCGGCGGCGGCCCGGTACTCGGCCTCGGCGGCCTGGGCGCGGGCCTGGGCCTCGGTCAGCGCGCCGGCCAACCGGGAGATCTCCTCGGCCGTCGCCGCCGACTTGGTACGCGCCGCGGCCACCTGGCCGGCCAGCTTGGCCAGCCCTTCCCGCCGGTCGGCGATCGCCTTCGCCGCGGCGACCAGCTCCCGTTCCGCGGCCGCGAGCTGGCGCTCCAGGTCCTGCCGGGCCTGCACCGCCTCGGCCAGCCGGGCCCGGTCGGCCTCCAGCGCGTCGCGCAGCGCCTCCTCCTGCGCGCGTACCTGCTCCGCCTCGGCTTCCAGCTCGTCCGGGTCGCGGCCGTGGTGCTCGTCCTCCGGGGTCGCGGACAGGTGCCGCAGCCGCTCGCTGGCCAGCTGCTCGGTTGAGCGGAAGCGCTCCTGCAGCGCGGAGAGCCGGTACCAGGTGTCCTGCGCGGCGGCGAGCAGCGGAGTGTCCTCGGCCAGCGCCGCCTCCAGCTCGGCGAGCCGGCGCTGCGCCTCGGCATGCTCGCGTTCGACCTGCTCGCGCCGCTGCCGCAGGGCGGTCTCGTCGGCGATCTCCTTGTCCAGGGTGGTGCGCAGCGTGGCCAGGTCGTCGGCGAGCAGCCGCAGCCGGGCGTCCCGCAGGTCGGCCTGGATGCTGGCGGCGCGGCGCGCCACCTCGGCCTGCTTGCCCAGCGGCTTGAGCTGGCGGCGCAGCTCGGCGGTGAGATCGGTGAGCCGGTTGAGGTTGCTCTGCATCGCGTCCAGCTTCCGCAGCGCCTTCTCCTTGCGCTTGCGGTGCTTGAGGACCCCGGCCGCCTCCTCGATGAAGGCCCGGCGGTCCTCCGGCTTGGCGTGCAGGATCGCGTCCAGCTGGCCCTGGCCGACGATCACGTGCATCTCGCGGCCGATGCCGGAGTCGGACAGCAGCTCCTGGATGTCCAGCAACCGGCACGGGGCGCCGTTGATCTCGTACTCGCTCTCGCCCGACCGGAACATCCGGCGGGTGATCGACACCTCGGTGTACTCGATCGGCAACGCGCCGTCGCTGTTGTCGATGGTGAGCGTGACCTCGGCCCGGCCCAGCGGCGGCCGGCCGGCGGTGCCGGCGAAGATCACGTCCTCCATCTTGCCGCCGCGCAGCGCCTTGGCCCCCTGCTCGCCGAGGACCCAGGCGATGGCGTCGACGACGTTGGACTTGCCCGAGCCGTTCGGGCCGACCACGCAGGTGATCCCCGGCTCGAGCTTCAACGTCGTGGCTGAGGCGAAGGACTTGAAGCCCTTGACCGTCAAGGTCTTGAGGTGCACTGATCTCCGTGTTGTCCGGTGGCGGGCGCCAACCCGCAGACTACCTCCGGGCGGCGGTGGCCCCGGCGCGGCACGCGCCGCCGCCGGAAGAATGGCCAGAATGGGCGACCCTCAAACCCATGGATACGGCGAAGCGGCGTGGGCTGGCAAAAAGCTGCGCGCCGCCACGGCTGTGTCGGCGCGCTGGATAGCGGGTCAAGGTCTCACGTCCTGGGC
>JADGHA010000241.1 GCA_019689695.1 Micromonosporaceae bacterium
GGCGTGGCGGTGCGGACCATCAACGACACCGCCCATCTTTAGCTCAACGCCGCTCAGTTCCATGGGTGGGGCGGCCATCAAGGTTGTGGGATCGACAAGCCATTCCCATGTCAATCTGTTTACCGAGTGTGCCCGGGTCTCGCCGGCAGCGCTAGCGTCGTACATATGACGTCTTCGATGCCGCCACGATGAGGCCGACGACTGGCCAGTTGACACCCCGCGGATTCGCCGGCGCAACCCTAGGTGGATGGCTCGCGCTCGCGCTCGTGGCGCTGCCGGTTGGCGGCTTTTTGCTATGGCTCTTCGGCGGGCCGGACATCGATCCTGCCCGGTCGGCGGCCGATCGATTCGTGCAGCATCTGGAGCGCAACGAAGACCGGGCCGCCTATCTGTCGATGTGTTCGACCGTGCAGGATCGAATCACCCTTGTGCAGTTCAGCGATGGGGTGGAGCGTCTGGGTCGGCCCGTCTCCCACTCCCTCAGCGACGCCGCCTTCGCGGACGAGGCCGGAGCAAGTGCCGGTGTGACGGCGCGGCTGACCGACCGTTCGGGCAGGATAACGCCGGTCGATCTATATCTTGTCCACGAGGACGGCTGGCGCGTCTGCAGTGACACTTTCGGCTGAGTTGCCGTCAGCCCTCCTCTGGCCCATCCTCCCGCACCTGCGGCACCCGGCCGGCCTGGACGCTTCTGGCGTACTCGTCCATCGACTGGTTCAGCCGGTGCAAGAGCGCGGCGAGCATGCTGAGATCCTCGCCGGACCAGCCGGCCAGCATCCGGGCGTACAACTCCTCGCGGGCCTTGCGCACGGCGGACATCCGGCTGAGTCCGGCCGGCGTCGCCGCGATGACCGCGCCGCGACGGTCCTGCGGGTCGCGCTTGCGGGAGACCAGGCCATCCCTGAGGAGGGAGGCCACCTGGCGGGTGACGGTGGATCCGTCCAGGTGCAGCGCGGCGGCCAGCACCGAGACGTTCTGCGGGCCGGCCGCCGCCAGGTGGCGCAGGATCAGGTACGCCGCGCGGTCGAGCGCCCGGTGCGCCGGCACGGGCATCGCGCGGCGGGTGGCCTCGCCGCGCCGCATGAGCACCGCGACCTCGGTCTCGATGGCACTGATGGAGGGATCGGACACGCTCTCATTCTGCTTGCCGTCAGAGCGCCCGGACCATCAGGATCGCTCCGATCACCGTTCCGAACACGACGATCACCATGCGCAGCACGGCGGACGGCAGCCGGCGGGCCAGCCGGGCGCCGAGGTAACCGCCGACCACAGTGGCCGGTGCCAGGATCCCCACCCCGGCCCAGTTCACCGGCCCGAAGACGCCGAACGCCACCACAGTGGTCAGTCCGACCACCGCGGAGATGACATTCTTCAGTGCGCTGATCCGGGCCATCGTCTCGACCAGCAGCAGGCCGAGCGCGGCCACCAGCATCACACCCAGCGCGGCGCCGAAGTAGCCGCCGTAGACGGAGCCGGCGGCGACCAGCGCCTGCAGCGACACCTCCCGGCGGCGCCCGGACATCAGATGCGGCTGGCCGACCACGCGCCGCAGCCGGTCCTGGAAGGCGAGCACGGCCGCGGCTGCGAGCACCAGGAACGGCACAACCAGCTCGAAGGTGCGCGCCGGTGTCGCCAGCAGCAGCGCGCACCCTGCGGCTGCGCCGGCGACCATGGCCGGCAGGAGCCGGCGTACCAGCCGCCGCTGCCCGCCCAGGTCGGCCCTGCTGCCGGCGACGCTGCCGACGTAACCGGGGAAGACGGCGAGGGAATTAGTGACATTCGCCGCAACCGGGGACATACCGACCGCCACCAGTGCGGGGAAGGTGATCAGCGACCCACCCCCGGCGATCGCGTTGACCGTGCCGGCGGCGAGCCCGGCGGCGAGCAGCAGTACGGCGTCCGCGAGATGCATGGTGCCGCCAGGCTAGGGGTTCGCGCGGATGGGGCCTACGGCGGGGTTCGCTGCGCTGTTTTGGGTAGACTTGGGCGGCGACGGACGAGTCGACCGGGCGGTCGCGTCGGCGGGCCGCGAGCCCGTCGCCGAGGAACGTCCGGACTCCACAGGGCAGGGTGGTTGCTAACGGCAACCCGGGGTGACCCGCGGGAAAGTGCCACAGAAAACAAACCGCCGGACGGCGTGCGCCGATCCGGTAAGGGTGAAACGGCGGGGTAAGAGCCCACCAGCACCTCGGGTGACCGAGGTGGCTCGGTAAACCCCACCCGGAGCAAGGCCAAGACGGGCCGCCGCCGCGAGGCGGCGACCCACGCAGGCGTTTGAGGGCTGCCCGTCCGATGCCTGCGGGTGGGCCGCTAGAGCCTGTCGGCGACGGCAGGCCGAGATGGATGACCGCCGCCGGCGCGCCGGCCACATCGGCGTGCCGGGCACAGAATCCGGCGTACAGGTCGACTCGTCCGTCGACCACCAGTCCAGCCGCCGTCACATGGCGACTGGCCCGCCGTCTCTTCCGGTGCTGCTGGTCGTCCTTGGTCATTCGGCGTTTGACGGCACAGCGACGGCCCAGACGGCCCCGAAACGACCCGAGCCGACCGGGGTCGGCGACGAGCGGGTTGGCCGGCCGCTCGACCCCTCGCTGGCAAGTTCTGGGCGCATCGCCCGCCCTGGGCCCGGCCAAATCCGCCACCTCGGATTGCTGTCCGCCTGCGGAGGCCGCCGGCCGTGCCGATCCTGGCTGGTTGCTGTCACCGTTGCTGCCGATAGCCCCTTGTGATCAAATCCGTGCGGCGGCCGGGCCGCGCGAGGGAAATCAAGGTGAGTCAGGAACAGCGCCGTCCAAAGCAGCTTCCGGGCAGCCATCTTGTCGCTGCCCTGGTCCTGGCCGTGCTCGTCCCGTGCGGGACAACCTCCGTGGTGGCCCGCGCATATGCCGCTTGCGATGTTGGGGTCAACGCGAGCGCCAACGCCTTCGGGTTCATGGCGGTGCTTCCCGTGCTGGCCATCGTC
Source organism: Micromonosporaceae bacterium (assembly GCA_019689695.1). Taxonomy (GTDB): domain Bacteria; phylum Actinomycetota; class Actinomycetes; order Mycobacteriales; family Micromonosporaceae; genus JADGHA01. Next base: position 2,963 of record JADGHA010000241.1, read on the forward strand.
TATGCCGTCGTCCACGGTTTGGCTCTTGTCGTCGCGTACGCGGTCACTGGGCGGTGGATGATGTCGCCGGCCTTGCGGGCCGGCGTCTCAGTGTTGACTACCGTTGTCGTCGTCGTGGTTTTCTCCTGGGCGTACTTCGCGCTTGCCGGCCTGCCTCTGCGGAATGCCCTGTGCCCGGCCGGAGAGCCCCCTTGGTGGCCGTATTGGCTACCGCCCTCCCACGACGTCTACCCGTAGTGCAGTGGACCATCAGACGTTGAGGCGGAACTCAGGGGGACTCTTCCGCCACCAGAGGCTGGCCGGTGCGGGATGGGACGTGGTCAGTCGAGCCAGGCGGCCTCGTCGCCCACCCGGATCCGGCCGGGTGTTTCGACGGCCGCGTACACCCCGAAGGCGTTGCCGGTCTCTTGCGCGACCCAGCGCAGCACGGCTCGGTCGTGCGGGACGGTGGTCGTCTGCTTAGTGATCATGACGCATCGGTCGCATGTTCCGATGAAGCGCACCAGCAGCTCACCGATGGCCATCCGCCGGCCGATCCAGCCGATTTCGGGGAATCCGTCGCCGCCCACGCCGTCCAGCACGAGATTGGGTCGGAACCTCGTCGCGTCGATCGCGCTCTCCGGCAGGGCCGCGCTCAGGCTGCGCAACGAGGTCGTCGTCAGAATGTGCAGCGCGGCAACCGCCGCGTCGCGCTGATGGCGGACCAGGCGCACCTTGGCGTCGACCGCGGCGCTGAGCCGGGTGTCCGCGTCGGCCGCGTCGGAGCGGAAGCGGTCGCCGTCGGGTGTGAACAGTTCGGCCACGCCCGGTTCCACCGTGACGGCACGCACCCGCATCAGCCCGGGGACGGCCCCGGCCCAGGTGACCTCGTCCTGGTCGTCGTGGACGGCCACCACCCGGTCGCCCTGCACTCCGCGCACGCCGACCTCGGCGGCGGTGAGGGGCTCGCCGCCAACCGACTTCACCGGATACCGCCACAGCTGGTCGACGCGCATGTTCCCCCCAAGATTCTGGCCGTCTGCTGATGTCAATCAATGCTAAGTGCACCGCGACCTCGGGTCCATCGCCACTTTCCCGCCGGACCGCCTGGTCAGCGCGGCGGTAATCCGCCTCCTCGTCCGATACTGGCGCGAGCTAGTTCGGTACGAGCGCGAGGGAGAGTCACCCGGTCGCCGCTTCGTCAGCGTTCCACCCGGCCAAGCCGGTCAGTGGCTGAGGTCACACGGAAATCCTTAGTGAGTGAGTGACTCACTCAGCTAGTATTCGGCGGTGACTTCCCGACCCGCGACGGACGCCGGGCGAGCCCGGCCGATGCCGCCCGACGAGCGGCGCGCCATGCTCATCGGCGCCACCCGCGCGCTCGTGGCCCAGTTCGGACCGAAGGTCACCACCAAGCAGATCGCCGAGGCGGCCGGCGTGGCCGAGGGCACCATCTTCCGGGTCTTCAAGGACAAGCAGGAGCTGGTCCAGGCCGCGATCGGGCAGGCGCTCGACCCCACGCCGGTGGTCGCCGAGCTGCTCGGTGTGGACACCACCCTGCCGCTGCGGGAGCGCCTGGTCGTGGTCACCGAGATCATGCAGCGGCGGCTGCTGCAGGTGTTCGACCTGATGGTCGCGCTGCGGGTGCACGGCCCGCCGGAGCAGGCGGCCGGTCGCCACCGGCCCCGGATCGCGCCGCAGGAGACCATCACGAACGAGGTGATCCGGCTGTTGGAGCCAGATGCCGACAAGTTCCGCTGCCCGCTCCCCGAGGTGGTGCGGGTGCTGCGGCTGCTGACCTTCGCCGGCTCGCACCCGCTGATCACCGACGGCAAGCTGATGACGGCCGACGAGATCGCGAGTGTCGTGCTCGACGGCATGCTTTCACGAACGGGGGAGACTCATTGCTGATCCGCTTGCTCCGCACCTACCTGCGGCCGTACTCCCGGCCGCTGGCGGCCGTCGTGCTCCTGCAACTCGTCGGCACCATAGCCGCGCTCTACCTGCCCAGCCTGAACGCCGACATCATCGACCGGGGCGTGGCCACGGGCGACACCGGCTACATCCTGCGCACCGGCGGCTGGATGCTGCTGGTCACCCTCGTCCAGATCGCCTGTTCGGTCGCGGCGGTCTACTTCGGCGCCCGGACCGCGATGAGCTTCGGCCGCGACCTGCGCGCGGCCGTGTTCACCCGGGTTAACCAGTTCTCCGCCCGGGAGGTCGGCCGGTTCGGTGCGCCGTCGCTGATCACCCGGGTCACCAACGACGCGCAGCAGGTGCAGATGCTGGTCGTGATGACCTGCACCATGCTCGTCATGGCGCCGATCATGTGTGTCGGCGGTGTGATCATGGCACTGCAGGAGGACGTAGGCCTGTCCTGGCTGATGGTGGTCAGCGTGCCGGTGATGGTCGCCGCAATCGGCTTGATCCTGCGCCGGATGATCCCCCAGTTCCGGGCGATGCAGGCCCGCATCGACACGGTCAACCGGGTGCTGCGGGAACAGATCGCCGGCATCCGCGTGGTCCGGGCGTTCGTGCGCGAGCCGTACGAGGAGGCACGGTTCGAGGTGGCCAACGCGGACCTGACCGCCACCGCGCTGCGGGCCGGCCGCCTGATGGCGACGATCTTCCCGGTCGTGATGCTGGTCTTCAACGCCTCCAGTGTGGCCGTGCTCTGGTTCGGCGCCGCCCGGGTTGACTCGGGCGAGATCCAGATCGGCGCGTTGACGGCGTTCCTGACCTACCTCGTGCAGATCCTGATGTCGGTGATGATGGCCGCCTTCATGTTCATGATGGTGCCCCGGGCCGCGGTCTCGGCGGACCGCATCGGTGAGGTGCTGGCCACCGAGTCGTCCGTGCTCCCGCCTGTCGCGCCGGTGACGGAGGTGCCGGCGCGCGGCGAGCTGGAGTTGCGCGGCGTGCACTTCCAGTACCCCGGAGCCGAGGTTCCGGTGCTGCGCGACATCAGCTTCCGGGCGCGGGCCGGCCAGACCACCGCGATCATCGGCAGTACCGGCGCGGGCAAGACCACGCTGCTGTCGCTGGTGCCGCGGCTGTTCGACGTGACCGGTGGCGCCGTCCTGGTGGACGGGGTGGACGTGCGGGAGATGGACTTCGACCAGCTGCGCAGCCGGATCGCCATCGTGCCGCAGAGGCCGTACCTGTTCTCCGGAACCGTGGCGAGCAACCTGCGCTACGGCAACCCGGATGCCACCGACGAAGAGCTGTGGCACTACCTGGAGATCGCCCAGGCGCGCGATTTCGTCGAGGAGATGCCGGGCGGCCTGGAGGCACCGGTCGCCCAGGGCGGGACCAACCTCTCCGGCGGGCAACGACAGCGGCTGGCGATCGCGCGGGCACTGGTCCGGCAGCCGGAGATCTACCTCTTCGACGACTCGTTCTCCGCGCTGGACCTCGGCACCGACGCCCGGCTGCGGGCCGCGCTGCGGCCGGTGACCGCGCACGCCGCCGTGGTCGTGGTGGCCCAGCGGGTATCCACCATTGTGGACGCTGATCAGATCATCGTGCTGGAAGACGGGGAGATCGTGGGCATCGGACGGCACGCGGAGCTGCTGGAGTCCAATCCGACGTACGCGGAGATCGTGGCGTCCCAGATGGGTGTGGGGGTGGCGGCATGAGCGACGCACAGCGGCGCGCGGCGACCCCGGCGACCCGGATGCCCGGTGGGATGGCGGGCCGGCGGCCAGGCGGCGGGGGTCCACCGTGGATGGCCG
>JADGHA010000242.1 GCA_019689695.1 Micromonosporaceae bacterium
GGCCCCTCCAGCGGCGTGACCGCCCGCCCCTCCCGGACGTAGCGCCGCCAGAAGACCTGCCGCTCCCGGTCGAACGCGGTCAGCGGCTCGTACACCCGCAAGTAGGCAGCGAAAAGTGCCGGCACGGCGCGATCCTCGCACGAACCGGGATGGCATCCTGCATTGCCCACCCCGGCACTAGGCTCGGTCTTGCCCCACAAGGGCACACAAGCCACACACGAACAGGAGAGGACATGGGCGTCTTCACCGCGGCCGAAGAACCGACCGGTCACGAGCAGGTCGTCTTCTGCCAGGACAAGCAGACCGGCCTGCGGGCCGTGATCGCCATCTACTCAACCGCGCTCGGCCCGGCACTGGGCGGGACACGCTTCTACCCGTACCAGACCGAGGAGGACGCGGTGGCGGACGTGCTCGAGCTGTCCCGCGCCATGGCCTACAAGAACGCCATCGCCGGGCTGGACCACGGCGGCGGCAAGGCGGTCATCTGGGGTGATCCCGACCAGATCAAGACCGAGGCGCTGCTGCGCGCGTACGGCCGGTTCGTCGAATCCCTCGGCGGGCGCTACTACACCGCCTGCGACGTCGGGACGTACGTCGCGGACATGGACATCGTGGCCCGGGAGACCCGGTACGTGACGGGCCGCTCGGTCGAGAACGGCGGCGCCGGGGACTCGTCGGTGCTCACCGCCTGGGGCGTCTTCCAGGCCATGCGCGCCGCGGCCGAGCACCGGTGGGGGACGCCGTCGCTGCGCGGCCGCCGGGTCGGCATCGCCGGGCTGGGCAAGGTCGGCAAGCACCTGGTCGAGCACCTGCTGTCGGACGGCGCGGTGGTGGTCGGCACGGACGTCGACGAGCGGGCGCTCGCCTGGGTCCGGGAGAACCACCCCCAGGTCGAGCTGGTTGCGGACAACGCGACGTTGATCACATCCGACATCGACGTGTACGCGCCGTGCGCGCTGGGCGGCGCGTTGAACGACGAGACGGTGCCGGTGCTGCGCGCGAAGCTGGTCGTCGGCGCGGCCAACAACCAGCTGGCGCACCCGGGTATCGAGAAGGTGCTCCAGGAGCGGGGGATCCTCTACGCGCCGGACTACGTCGTCAACGCCGGCGGTGTGATTCAGGTCGCAGACGAGATCGGTTGGAATCCGCAGACGGGTGCCGCGCGGGCGGGCGGCTTCAACTTCGAGCGGGCGAAGCTGCGCACCAGCAAGATCTACGACACCACCCGGCAGATCCTGCAGCTGGCCGAGGCGGAGGGCGTGCCACCGGCGGTGGCCGCGGACCGGCTGGCCGAGCGGCGCATGGCGGAGGTCGGCCGGCTGCGCACCCTGTTCGTGCCGCGCGCGACTGGGTAACCAGAGCAGGGCGGCAACCGTCACGAGCAGCGGTGTAGCCTGGTCCTTACGCACCGTCGCCCGGTTTGCGGGCCGGGCGACAGGGTGCGACATTCGGCATGTCCGGGTGACCCGACGTGCCGAACGGGGGTCTCCCCATGTACCGTAAGAGCCACGAGAGATGCCGGACGTCATCGGGGCCCGCCTTCGGGCTGCCCCGTCATTTGTGCGAGGGGGTCGAGCCATGGGGCGCGGCCGAGCTAAGGCCAAGCAGACAAAGGTGGCCCGGGAGCTGAAGTACCAGACCCCGAACACCGACCTCGCTGCATTGCAGCGCGAGCTCGCCGGCAACAAGTCCAACGACGACTTCACCGACGAGTACGCGGACCGCGTCGAGGACGACGAGGATCTGGACGAGGATCCCCGCTGGACGTCGCGGCGCTGACCCCTGCCCGGCGCCGCTTTGGCGCCACCAGCCGTTCCGATCAAGGGCGGTGCGTGAGCACCTGCCCTTGATCGGCGTGGACCTGCCTTCGGTCGGTGTGCGCGGTCAGCGGGGGCGGTTGTTCCAGTTGTAGAACGTCGGGATGTTCTCGAAGTGATTCCAGGCGCAGACCGCCCCGCTGTCGCTGCGCTCGCCGTCGCGCCCAGCCTGGCCGCCGTCGGGCGCTGACGCCGCCTCGGCACGCCGCTGGCGTGCCCGGTCCGCCTCCGAGATCAGCGCTGTCAGCCCGGCCCGGGCGCTGAGCACGCGCTCGGTCAGTGGATCTGTCTCAGGCACCTCGTGCATGCTGCAGCACTCCCTCCAGTAGGCGCATCTTGCTGTTGCGGCAGTGGTCGGTCACCGTACCGTCGAAACGCCCGTGCTCGAAGTACCGGTTGGCGGCGTGGGCGCCACCGCAGAACCCGAAGTAGGCGCAGCTGGCCCGGCAGGACTCCACCCCGGCCAGGAACTCGCGGATCCAGCCGGTTGCGGTGGCGCCGGCGATGATCTCGGGCAGCGGCGTGCGGAGCACGTTGCCGCTGGAGAAGTCGCCGTACCTGCGGTCGGTGAAGCCGGCCAGCTCGGGTGAGAGCAGCACCACGGACCCGTCGTACGCCACCGTGGGGATCGGGTCCAGCTGGCGGGGCAGCACGTCGTCGGCGGTGCCGTTCAGCACCGCATCCGCGTACCGAAGGCTCCACTCCACCTCGCGTAGGTGGATGCCGGGGTTGCGGCGCCAGGCCGCGACCAGTTCGGCCCAGAAGCCCACCACCGACTCTTCCGGGTACGCGTTGTCCCGCGTGTTGACGCCCTCCTGCTCCTCGATGTTGATGCCCAGCACGTCGCAGCCGAGCTCCAGGAAGTACTCGTAGATCCGCGTCGCCAGCCCGGGAACGGGGTTGGACACCACACACAGCGCGGAGAAGCCGATGCCGTGCCGGCGCAGGGCGGCCACACCCCGCATGACCCGGTCGTAGGAGGGCCGCCCGGCGCGGGTGACCCGCTCGCGGTTGAGCTCCTCCGGCCCATCCACGCTCACGCTCACCCTCATCCGGTGGGCGGTGAAGAACTCGCACCAGGCATCGTCGATCAGCGTGGCGTTGGTCTGCACATGCTGCTCGACGTCCCGGCTGAACGGAGCGAGCAGCGACGCCAGGTGCTCCCGGCCGGTGGCGAGCGGTTCGCCGCCGTGCCAGACCACCGAGAACCGCCGCTGGGCGGCCCATTCGTTCACCGAGCGGGCCACCGCCTGGGCGACCGGCAACGTCATCCGCCGGTTCGCGGTCCGGTGCGGCAGATAACAGTACGTGCAGCCGAGATTGCACAAGGTCGTGGGCTGCATGATGACGTAGGAGGGCACGCTCGCGATCCCGCGCATTCCCGTGTAGCCCCGCATGGCGGCACCCCTCCTCTGCTGGCTGGGGTGTCGCCTCAGGCTAAGCGCGGTTGGCCGTTCGGGCGAACGTCTATTCATGTAGGAGTACGGTCCGGTGCCGGCTCAGCCTCGGGTGTGCTGGCCGATCATCTGAACCGTACCGCTACCATCGATGATTTCGCCGGCCTGCCATGCCTCCAGGCCGCGCCCGGCGAGGAACGCCAGCGCCCGGTCGGTATCCGCGGCCGAGACGATGGCGAACATGCCGATGCCCATGTTGAACGTGGACTCCATCTCCGAGTCCTCGATCCGGCCCTTGCGCTGCACCAGGTCGAAGATCGGCTGCGGCCGCCAGGTGGACCGGTTGACCACGGCGTCGACGTGCTCGGGCAGCACCCGGACCAAATTGCCGGGGATCCCGCCGCCGGTCACGTGGGCCAGCGCATGGACGTCGCACTCCTTGATCAGGTCCAGGCAGTCCTTGGTGTAGATCTTGGTCGGAGTGAGCAGTTCCTCGCCCAGCGTGCGCTGCCTGCCGAACTCCTCGATCACCGTGTCCAGCCGCAGCCGCCCGGAGCCCAGCAGCACGTGCCGCACCAGGGAGTACCCGTTGGAGTGCAGGCCGGAGGAGGCCATGGCGATCACCGTGTCACCGACCTCGACGCGCTCCCGGCTGAGGATCTCACTCTCCTCCACCACGCCCACGCCGGTGGCCGCGATGTCGTACTCGTCCGGGCGCAGCACGCCCGGGTGCTCCGCGGTCTCGCCGCCCAGCAGCGAGCAGCCGGCGTACCGGCAGCCGTCGGAGATGCCCGCCCCGATCTCGGCGACCTTCTCCGGGACCACCTCGCCGCAGGCGATGTAGTCCTGCAGGAACAGCGGCTCGGCGCCGCAGGTCACCAGGTCGTCCACCACCATCGCGACCAGGTCGATGCCGACCGTGTCGTGGATGTCCATCTGCTGGGCGATGGTCAGCTTGGTGCCCACGCCGTCGGTCGACGCGGCCAGCACCGGGTTGCGGTACTTGCGCATGTCCAGCCGGAACAGCCCGGCGAAGCCGCCGATGTCGGTGACCACCTCCGGCCGCCAGGTCCGGTGCACCTTGCCCTTCAGCAACTCGACGGCCTGCTCGCCGGCGTGGATGGAGACCCCGGCGTCGGCGTACGTGACCGTCCGCTTGCGACCGCCCCGGCCGTTGCCTGCGGTCCAGGGCTGGCGGGCGGCCCGTCCAGCCCCGCCGCCTCCACTGCGCTCGGTCACGTGCGTCACGGTCTTTCCCCTTTGCTCGGTGGGCCCCCCGCTGGGCAGCTTGCCGGGGATCTCCCGGCCGGATGCTATGAACGGTTCACGGCGGGACGCTCGGCCGCGCTGGCGGCCGGGGCGACCCCGTCGTCCGGTTGGTCCTGTGCGGCGGCGGCCCGTCTGCCGACGCCCTCAAGGACATGCTTGCCGATCACGTTGCCAGCCGGCAGATCTATCGGGTATTCGCCGTCGAAGCAGGCCCGGCAGAGCCGGGTGCGCGGCTGCTCGGTGGCGGCCACCAGGCCGTCGAGCGACACGTACCCCAGCGAGTCCGCGCCGATCGAGCGGCGGATGCCCTCGGTGTCCAGGCCACTGGCGATCAGCTCGGCCCGGGTGGCGAAGTCGATGCCGTAGAAGCAAGGCCAGGTGACCGGCGGCGCGGAGATGCGCACGTGCACCTCGACCGCCCCGGCCTCGCGCAGCATCCGCACGATGGCCCGCTGGGTGTTGCCCCGCACGATGGTGTCATCCACCACGACCAGGCGCTTGCCCCGCACGTTCTCGCGCACCGGGTTCAGCTTGAGCCGGATGCCCAGCTGGCGCAGCGACTGGGACGGCTGGATGAAGGTCCGCCCCACGTACGGGTTCTTCATAAGCCCGGCACCGTACGGGATGCCCGACGCCTCGGCGAAGCCGATCGCCGCCGGGGTGCCGGACTCGGGCACCGGGATGACCAGGTCGGCCTCGACCGGATGCTCCTCGGCCAGCCGCCGCCCGATCGCCACCCGGGTGGCGTAGACGTTGCGGCCGGCGATCGTGGTGTCCGGGCGGGCCAGGTAGACGTACTCGAACAGGCAGCCCTTGGGCTGCGGGCTGGCGAACCGCGCCGAGCGCAGTCCGTGCTCGTCGATGGCGAGCAGCTCGCCCGGCTCGACCTCGCGGACCATGCCGGCGCCGACGATGTCCAGCGCCGCGGTCTCGCTCGCCACCACCCAGCCACGCTCCAGCCGGCCGAGGACCAGGGGGTGTACGCCGTACGGGTCGCGGGCAGCGTAAAGGGTCGTCTCGTCCATGAAGACGAAGTTGAAGGCGCCACGCAGGGTGGGCAGCACCTCGAGGGCGGCGGCCTCCACGGACAGGTCCGGCCGGGCGGCCAGCAGCGTGGTCACCAGGGCGGTGTCCGAGGTGGCGCCGGCCGGGTCCAGGTGGTGGTCGGGCACCTGGCGGGCGAGTTCGGCGGTGTTGACCAGGTTGCCGTTGTGGGCCAGCGCGATCGTCGTGCCGGCGCTGGTGGCCCGGATGGTCGGCTGGGCGTTCTCCCAGGTGGATCGGCCGGTGGTGGAGTAACGGGTGTGTCCGATCGCGAGGTGGCCGCGCAGGCTGGCCAGGGTCGGCTCGTCGAAGACCTGGGCGACCAGGCCCAGGTCCTTGTAGACCACCACCCCGGAACCGTCGCTGACCGCTATGCCCGCGGCCTCCTGGCCGCGGTGCTGCAGCGCGTAGAGCCCGAAGTAGGTCAGCTTGGCGACCTCTTCCCCCGGCGCCCAGACTCCGAAGACACCGCACGCATCCTGCGGGCCAGGCTGTTGAGGGTCGAGGTCGTGGCTCAACCGGCCATCGCCTCGTGGCACCTGCCACTCCTTGTGCCGCTCGCTGGCAACTCGTCGGGGTAACTGAAAGTGAGGATGCTCCTCCGTCGTACCGGAACAGTGTACGCGAGCGCGGCCGAATGACAGACAGCCACATTCTGGCTGCTTCTTGTGACCAACTTCCCAGGGCGAGGGAACCGCTAAATCGGGAGATAGCGGGAGATATCAGCCCTGATTCCGCTGGCGTGGACGCGACCGTCCGCAACCGCGTCCGCCCAGCCCAGCCGTCCGGTGGCGAGCCGGAGCCAGGTGAGCGGGTCCATCTCCACCACGTTGGGTGGCGTGCCCCGGGTGTGCCGGGGACCCTCGCCGCACTGCACAACGCCGTATGGTGGGACCCGCACCTCGACGGACCGGCCCGGAGCCCGCTTGGCGAGCTGGGTGAGCAGGGCGCGGGCGGCGTCACGGAGGAGGGTGGGCTCGGGCGTTCGTCCGGCATCGAGCGCGGCCAGGGCGTCGGAAACCGCGGTGGACTTACTGTGCGCAGCGGACACGAGGGGACGATACGACCCGGCTTCGCGCGATTTCGGCAGCCCCCGGGTTTCGCTAACCCCTCCGGACAAGGCATAGTTGCCCACGGTGTAGTGGG